>DAMAVY010000375.1:0-3587 GCA_032077725.1 Clostridium sp.
GGAGTGTCACTTAACTGGGAGATAAGGGCGGCTACGTCCCTGGATAACGATTTCTAAGCTTCAGGTGGAGTTAAAACTCCATCTGAAGCCAAGAACTCTGTTTATAAGGGGTGAGTAGATGACAGAATTCTTAATAATTATAAATATAAGTATGATAATTTTAACATTAATCTTTATAGGAAAAAATATTATTATTAATTACAAACTCTCAAATAGTGGACTTAAAAACGGATGTGTTGCTGTATTTATATGTGTTACAGTTTGGTGTGCTGGAATAAGTGGGTTAATAGGAGTAAGTATTAATCGAGGGGAAGATGAACTAAATTATAGTATTTCGCAAAATGAGATATCTAGCGAAGAAATTAAAGAATGTGAGAGAAATTTTGAAAGTGATAAAAAAGTTGTAAAAATAAATACTTTAATTGCAGTTTTATCATTAGGTGGATTAGAATTGTTGAGAAGAAACATAGATAAAGAAATAAAAACTAGGCCAACCACTAGTAAATGGGATTTAACCAAATTTAAATAGTGCCTTTATGTTTTGATGACAAATTAAAACAATAATTGTCTTAAATTTCTGTTTTAAACAAATTTAAAAAATAATCAAAAAACTTATTGACAAAATTTATAAAAGTTGGGTATAATAAAGAGGTAGTAAAAATTAGAAATAATGATTTGTATTAACAAATTAAATTTGAATTAAGGAGGTAGGAATATGTTAACTAGTAGAAATCTTAGAGGCATTAATAATTTTATAGGCATTAATAATTCAGTGCGAAATTATAATGGCATTTCTATGTATATTAGTAATAAATTACAATTTAATAATTATAATATTACCCTACCTCAAAATATAGGTTTTTAATGATTATTTTTTAAATAACTATTTTGTGAGAAAAGTCTTGGGTAACCAAGACTTTTTTATATATTTATCCAGGTTTGATGATTTAAAGAAATCTTATTAATAAGATTTCTTTAAGGTGAGCACATTAATTAAACATGGGAAAATTTAAAGTGCACAGTGATTTCCACGGTCACTTTGCATCACTTAAAAGTAGTAAAGTTAGTCATAATCCTATACCCCAGAGGTATAAGATTATGACTTTTTTTATTACACGAATTTATCAAAATTACAATTATTGGTGACAGAACAAGGAGGGATTTACTTGAAAAAGATTTTTGACTATACAAAAGAGCATAAGTTTATAACATTATTTGGAACAATTTCAATGCTAATGATAATTTCTGCGGATTTAACAATTCCTTATATTACAGAAATTTTTATTGATGATGTACTAAGGGGAGGTAATTATGAGCTGTTATCATCTATTTTACTTATAATAGCCGTAATAACAGTTATTAAATTTATATTTGGTTATTTAAAGGAATATTTATTTGATTATTTAGGAATTACCGTATCAAAAGGAGTAAAGGAAACTCTTTTTAAACACATTGAAGGATTATCATTCTCGTATTTTGATAAGGTTAATACAGGGGAGTTAATGTCTAGAGTTGGGGAAGATGCTGATAGTATATTAGAAATTATGGGCTTTGGACTTAGAATACTTATAGAAAATATCATATATTTTGCAATTGCAACTGTATTACTATTAAAAATTAGTGTACCACTAACCATTTTGGCACTAAGTACAATGCCATTTATTGGTTATATTACAGTGAAATCTGAGAAAAAAATGGATGATGTTTATGATAGAATAAGCGATCATATTGCTAAGCTAAATACTACGGCTCAGGAAAATATAGCTGGTGTTAAGCTAGTAAAGGCTTTTGGAAGAGAAAAGCATGAAACTTTAAAGTTTTTGAGACATAATACAAAAAACTTTGATTTACAGATGGAACACACAAGTATATGGGTTAAATTCTTTCCACTTGAGGAGTTCTTAGGAAACTTATCCGTGGTAATAGTTACCTGTGTTGGAGGTATTTTTGTAATCAATAATAAGATATCTGTAGGACAATTAGTTGCCTTTACAAGTTACCTATGGATGTTAATTTGGCCTATGAGAGACTTTGGATGGATAATAAATTTAATGTCTAAGAGTAGGGCTTCCATGGGAAAAATAGATAAAATATTATCTATAAAACCAGAAGTATCAAATGAAAGGGATGCTATAGTACCAGAAGAGATTAAAGGAGAAATTTCCATGAAAAATGTATCCTTTAGTTATGATGAAGAGAATGTACTAGAAAACATTAATCTTAATATTAAGCCAGGTACTACAGTGGCTATTATGGGAACTACAGGATCAGGAAAGTCTACATTAATGGAACTTTTAACACGTGATTATGATGTTACAGAAGGAGTCATAGAGGTTGATGGAATTGATATAAGGAAAATTGATTTAAAATCCTTAAGAGATAGCATATCTATAGTACCTCAAGATTCATTCTTATTTTCAGATACCATTGAAAACAACTTAAGATATGGAAAATATACTGCCACAAGAGAAGAGATGGAAGATGCAATAGACCTTGCCTGCGCTGGGGAATTCGTGGAAGGCCTTGAGGAAGGCTATGAAACTTTAGTAGGAGAAAGAGGACTTGGACTATCTGGTGGACAAAAACAAAGATTATGTATTGCAAGAGCTCTTTTAAGAGACAGTAAAATATTAATTCTTGATGATTCAACTTCTGCCTTAGATATGGAAACAGAATATGAACTTCTAAAAAATCTATATCATGGTGAGGCTAAGAAAACCACTTTTATCATAGCTCACAGAATATCAGCAGTAAAAAATGCAGATATGATTCTATACATGGAAGATGGAAGAATTGTGGAACGTGGAAATCACGAAGAATTACTTCATAAGAAGGGGAAATACTTTGAAATTTATGAAACTCAATTTAAGGATTTCTTAGAGTTATCTGAGGAGGAAGTTGTTAATTTCTAATAATCTTATACTGTGTATAAGAGAAATTAAGCAACAGACAAAAAAGAAAAGAGGTGCTATTTAATGGCAAAAAACATTGTAAATGAAGACGAAAAAATAGTTTCCCTAAAGGGAAAGGATATACTTTTAAGATTACTGGCTTATCTTAAGCCATACAAAATAAAGGTTTCTTTAATATTAGTATTGATGCTGGTAGTAATGGGAATAGGTCTTTTAAGTCCTATGCTTTTAAAACTTGCTATTGATAACTATATAGACGCTAAGGATGTAATTGGACTAGTTTTAATAAGTGTGGGACTAGTAGTTATAAATCTTATTGGAATGTATGCAAGTAAATTTTCAACTTATAATATGAACAAAACTACACACAGTATACTTTTAACTATAAGGCAAGAGCTTTATGTGCATATTCAGAAGCTTTCATTCTCATTCTTTGATGATAGGCCAGTAGGAAAAATTTTAGCTAGAGTTGTTGGTGACGTAAACTCTCTTTCAGAGTTATTTACTAAATCAGTTACCACTGTAATACCTCAGGTATTAACCTTGATTTTTGTAGCAGTTATTATGTTCTCTATGAATGTGAAGCTGGCATTAATTTCTTTAGTTTCCTTGCCAGTTTTGCTTGGATCAATGGTTTTCATACAGATACAATCAAGAAAAAGATGGCAAGGATTT
>DAMAVY010000376.1:0-3582 GCA_032077725.1 Clostridium sp.
TTTTTAACATTAATTATAATACTTATTACTTATATCACTAATTAATAGTACACTTTATTACCATAAATTGAAATTGCTTTATAATACTACTCTTTATTACCGTTAATTAAAATTACTTTTTACTATTACTCTTTATTACTATTAATTAATATTACTTTTTAATACTACTCTTTATTACCATTAATTGATATTGCTTTATAACACTACTCTTTATTAATATTAATTAATATTCTTTTTTAACACTACTCTTTATTGCTATTAGTTAATATTATTTTTTAATACTACTAAAGTGTTATCCTTAACTCCCAATAACGTAACTTTATTATTGATATAATAATATATTATATCAATAATATCCCCAGTAATAAACTCCCCTGGCATTAATAATGGCACTCCCGGTGGATATGGAACTACAGCTTGTCCGCATACCATGTTCATAGCTTTATCTATACTACAAACTTGTTTTTCCAAATTTAAAGTTTCCCACGGTATCATTTTCATTTCTGGTAGTCCATATTTTTCAGGTTTTATATATTGGCACTTCAAACATTCAATATTGCAGCTTTTTAATGCATAATATAATTTTTCAAAATCTACTTTGGTATTTGTAGTTGCAAAAATTAATACTGCATTTCTGTCATCACTCATCTCACACTGAATTCTACTATATCTTAAATAATCTAATAATTTATGACCACTAAATCCTTTAGGAACATTTATAATATACCTCGTTTTATCTATTTTTATCTTTTTATTTTCGTTATGTAAACTTATATCTGATTGATCAATTATATGGAAAAATCCTAGCTCATTTATTTTATCTTTATAGCTATCACATAAATTGATTAAATCTTTAAAGGCCTTACTTCCATACTCCTGTAAGTAGAATCTACTATAATCCATACTTGCCATAAAAATATATGATGGGCTCGTGGTTAAAAATACACTTACATAAAAGTCAACATCATTTAAAAGTTCTTCACAATTTACATGTAAAAATGCAGTTTGAGTTAAACTTGGCAAAGTCTTATGAGCACTCTGGACAACCATGTCACACCCCAATTTAATAGGATTTTCCGGTAATTCATCTATAACACCAAAATGAGCTCCATGAGCACAATCTACTAGAACTCTCATGTTATAGCTTTTAGCCTTTTTAATTATTTCTTCTAAATCTGAACATATGCCATAATAATTAGGATAGGTTAATATTATTCCTTTAGCATCTCTATTATCCTCTATAACCTTAAATAAATGCTCCTTATTGATTGAAAAAGGAGCATCATATTTTTCATTTATTTCATTCATAACATATAAAGGCTTAAGCTTCCTTAGTAATATACTATTATATATTGATTTATGACAATTTCTTTCTACAATTATCTTATCTCCTTCTTTAAAAGTGGAGAAAATCATAATCATATTTCCTGAAGTGCTCCCATTTACTAAAAAATATGACTTTTTACTTCCATAGTAAGAAGCTAGCTCCCGCTGTGCATCTTTTATTATGCCTGTGGGATTATGTAGATTATCTACACCCTCTACTTCAGTAATATCAAAATCAACAAAATTATCTAAAAGAATTTGACCTTCTTCTGTATCCTTATAAGCTTTGCCCATTTTATGTCCAGGCATTGCAAAATAAATATTTTCTTCTTCCTTATATTTCATTAGTGCATCTATTATCGGTAGTCTTGACACTTATCGTTCACTCCTCTTGGCATAAGTTGAACCAGATTCTTTTTAATACAATCCTTATAGAATTCATAAAAATCTGTATCTGTTTCTATTGTTAATAATCTTTTTTCACAATTGTCACAAATTTTTCGTCCATATATAAGTATACCATTTTCTAGAGGCTTTCTACATACAATACATTCCTTATTCATATTTATCCCCCTCAAAATTTATACAATAGAGCTAGTCTATCATCATTTTGCCTTGAATAAGTTTCACCTAATCTTAAATGTCAGTCTAAACTTCTATCCAAATTAAGTTTTACTTCATGCAAAGACTGTTTTAATTATCGCCCCTTTTTATATATTTTATTCAACACATCATGGTTTTTTATTTTGTCCAAAAAAAGAATTTCATGTTAAAATTCTTTTTTTTTCTACTAAAAACATCAATATACATATAAATATTCCTTATACAACTTCATTACATACACCTTAACATAATTTTGCATTATAAGTTAATAAAATTTGATATTTAAAGTCACAAAATTACATCATTTTATAAACATAAATATCTCAATAATAACAAGTATCTATTGAACTTTATACAGGATAATAAATATATATATACATATACTACTCTTATAACATTTTGAAATTATATTTGCATAAATATCACATCTAATATAAGGAGGTTTTCACTTGAAACAAAACGTCATAAGCTTTTTATCTACAATAAAGGAAGAAATTCTAGATATAAACAAATTTTTATATAGAGCCAGTGAAAATTGTTTTAATGAATATAAATCATATGACTACATCACAGAGCTCTTGCAAAAACATAACTTTACTATAGAAAAGAATTTTATAAACATACCAACCGCATTTCAAGGAAAGATTGGTAATGGTCATCCTGAAATATGTTTTATATGTAAATATAGCACTGGAAGCGATGATGGGCATATATTTGGTAATAATGCTAATGCTACTATAGCCCTTGGCGCTGCTATAGGGTTATCCTCAATTATTGATAAAATTGGAGGTTCTATTATTATTGTAGGTTGTCCTGGGAAATATTCAAACGGCTCAGAAATCATAATGACAAGAGAAAAAGTGTTTGAAGACTCTAGTGTAATTTTTGCACCACATGTAGACAATATAACCGCCCTTAATGGTTCTTCATTATCATGCATTACACTTGAACTTAACTATACAAAACTAATGATATCCAATGGTAATGCCAATGATTCTTCATTAGATGTATGTTTACAAACAGTACACTTTATTAATCAACTAATACAAAATACGTCTCCTGATTGTTATATGGATCATTTAATGCTTATTTGTGATAATGCTTTAACTGAATATCCTTCTTGTGCAAAAGTTAAATTTGAAATCAAATCTAATAGCCATAAGGTTTGCGAGAAAATTGAAGACAATATTCGTAAGTATATTAAATGTATTGAAGATGTAATAAATATAAAATGTTCTGTAAAATTGTTAGAACTTCCTTGTAAGGAACTGCAGGATAATCAAGTAATAAACAAGCTGTTTGAAACCAATTTAAAGGAATGTGGATTAATAGATATTTCTAAAGGTAAGAACACGTTATATCCATTAGGTATCGGTACTGTAAGTCATAGTACTCCTACAATATATCCATCTATAGCAATAGTAGATAATCCATCCATACATTGCCCATCTGTAGAGTTTAAAGATTTAACTATTTCAGAATATGCAGAAATTAATATTTGGAAAGCTATAGAAGCATTAAGTTTAACATCAATAGATTTGATAGAAAGAAAAGATCTGATTTCCGAAAGCACAACGCTTTTATCTAAAAATATTGTTCATAATATTTAGGTTGTAATAAAGATAATTTAAATCCAATTACATAATTTTAATT
>DAMAVY010000377.1:0-3578 GCA_032077725.1 Clostridium sp.
GCTATGCTTTTTTGTGCTTTTATACTTGCTTTGGTTGCATCTATAAATCCCTTTATCTTTTCAGCTCTTATAGCTCCACCTGGAGTAAGCCCAGAATTAACTCTTGCATCTAAATCACTAAGTATATTACTTACTCTGTTAGTTATGTCGGTTTGCTTATCGAAATAATTTTCAACGAAATTGCCTAATTCAATATTTGTATATCTAACCTTCTCATCTATGACTTCCCACTCATAAGAGATACTCCTTGCACTTATGTCGATATCTAATCCACTATGTTTACAATGTACTATGTCTCCTAAATCAACAGTTTCAAGTACCTTGTAATCCTTATATTCTGTTGTATCTGCTAAGTTAACCATATTGACCTTATAATTAACTGTTGGTGTATCTATTCCACCATCAAATAGTAAGTTGCATCTATTAATTAATTCGGCTTGTGCCTCTGCCAAAGAGTTGAACCCTTCTTCATCTTCTGTGCTTTCTTTAACTTTAACATCCTCAAAAGCTATTACCTTAGTTTTTATAACTGCATACTTATTAATGTTATTACTATCTATCCAAGGTGACGAGCCAGCAAGCATTATACCATTGTATCCAACGGGTATTATTCTAGTTACAACTTCATCTAGGTTAACATCTTCTTCGATTTCTGCTAGATTATATCCAAACTCTACTCGAACGCCTCTATCTTCACCTATTTTGTCATTAATAGTAAGGTTGTAGTTATCTATATATCTCTCGCCACCCCATCTATTAATAAAACTATTTTCATCATCACTGGCTAATGCTTCTATAACATTTTTTCTTACATAATAGGCGGTATTAACAGTAGATATATTCGAATGTCCTGTGAATGGAGTATTAGTTAATATAGTATTTAATGCCTCTTGACCTGTTTTTGTGGTAGGCCTAACGTCTAGTAATATATAATTAGCAAGGTCGAAATAAACATGTCTAGCATGAGCTGTTACTCCTGTAATAGTCTTAACTACATTATATATCCTAAATAATTGTTTACTTGACCAAGGAGTAGGACAAGCTATTACACTATCTTCTAAAATATATTTCCATCTACTTTCTTTGTCATAAGAGTGCTCTAACGTTATTTCACATATTCCATTTAGTTCGATTTTCCCAGTTAAAGTAGTTGGTGTTAATGTTATATCTCCATTGGTTTCATAGTTTATATTATTATGTTTATATATATCTGCCATTATAACGTCCTCCAATTCGGCACAATTTCAATTTTAAAGCCACTTGTCCAACTAAATGTATTCTCGCCCTCTTTTAAATAAAGGTCTTTGTATTTGCCTTTAAGTGCGATATTATTCATAGTTCCATCAGTGCGATAACACAAACCTTTTTCTGTGTTAATAATCAAGTTTTGTCCCACATTTACGGTTACAGTAACATTATTTATAGTAAGAGTAAGTACCCCTTCACCTGTTATAAAATAAATTGGTCTAGCCGCTTCATAAGCATTATAGATGCTAGTTGCTATCGGCATATCTTCTAATCCACTTTCTAAATACATGAAAGGTTTGCAATTTATTATAAGATTAAATCTACCTATTCTTTTTATAGCTCGTTCTGAACTGTCTATTGTAATTTTATTAATTACATAAAAATAACTTAGATCATCACTAAATCTAAGTTTGCTTTTATTTTTTATCCATTTTTTAATTTGTCTGTATATATCGTTCCATTCATCAGGCTTTCTACTAGCAAAGTTACATTTTATAGGTATATCTATATCTTCGTATGTGCCTAAATCCTCATACAATTTACCATCCTTACCTCTTACTTCTTTTTCAATATATTGTCTTGTAGGTGCAGGAATAGAAGGCCTAGAAATAATACTAACCCCTATGTCGTAACTTATTTCATTATCTAATATTATTCCATATTTATTAAGCATAACTTACTCCTAGCCCCTTCCCTTTGCTTCTTGAATTTTGTTCCCTGGTAATATCTTTTATAACTTCCTTTTTAGTTTCTCTAGCTATTTCTTTCCCATTTAAAGTAGTTATATTAGTAGTGTATAAAATAATAGATTGGCTAGAATTTTCTTCTTTGACTATATTTCTAAGGTTCCGATACATAGAATCTAAAGGTACTACAGCCTCTCTCTGCCTACCCATGCCTTTATAACTATCCCCTACTACTGTATTATTACCAATATTCGTTGGTCTATCGATAATACCGCCATTATACAGATAGTTAATATGATTAAGATTAACTCCAAAGTGTTTACCGCCAACTCCTGGTACCCATTCTGGGGCTGTAAAGCTTATGCTATTTAATCCATCTATGGCCATATTTATTAATCCTATAACAGCGTTTAAAGGTGCTTTCATTACAGCCCCTAATCCGCTCATGATTCCACCGAATATATTTTTAACACCTTCCCAAGCTCTTGACCAATCTCCTGTAAATACACCAGCGACAAAATCTATAATACCACCAAAAATTTGTTTAATAGAGTTCCATACATCTCCTACAGTTTTAAACAAACCATTAAGTAAATTTCCGAAAACTCCAAATGAATTGGTCCAATCTGTCGTGAAGACATTTGTTAGAAAATCATCAAACATTTTAAATTTTTCACTAATCCAATTGAATACATCTGTTACCCCATTTCTGAACCAATCACATTTGTTCCAAAGTAATATTATTGCACCGACTAATAACCCTATGCCTATAATTATTAACGTAATCGGATTTAATGACATAACAAAATTTAATGCCATCTGTGCTAATTGTAAAGCCTTTGTTGCTATTGTAGTAGCTATAGTTGCAACCTTATGTGCGATTAATTTTATTACACTTGCTGCAGATTGAGCTGCTTGTTTTCCAAAGGCAACCGCACTCTTACCTACATTTAAAGCTAATGTTCCAGCACTTTTAGCACCTTGCAGCATAAATGTACCTACTTTTTTTAAATTCGTACCTGCTGCACCTAATGTAGTTTTTAATTTTCCAAAATTCTTATCTAAATTAGCAACAAATTTTAATGTATTCCCTATTCCGCTTGTGAATTTACCTAATACCGTTGTTGCTGGACCCACTGCAGCCGCAAATATTCCAAACTTTAATATACTTTTTTGAGTTCCCTGGTCCAACCCTGAAAACTTCTGCATTAATTCATTAAGTTTTGTTATAACAGGTGTAACTATTGGTAATATATTTTGTCCAAAAGTTGCTCCTAATTCTTTAAGGCTTTCTGTAAATATCCTTTGTTGGTTTGCAGCTCCATCCGATGTTCTAGCAAAGTCACCTTGAGCATTTTTGGTTTTATCCATTACATAAGCATATCTTAACTGTACTTGTTCAGCCTGTGTCATTTGATCTACTGTTTTACCCATGCCCTCTTTCATAGCAAATTCATTTAAGTTGGTTTGTGTCATTACTATTCCAAGTCCTTTAAGACTTTCAGTTTCGCCCGTGAATATTGAAGTTAAAGCAGTTTTTGCTACATCAAGATTTATATTTTTAAATGATGATAAATCGCCACCTAAGCCAACTAAGGTTTGCGACATTGTACTTGCTTCACCTGAAGATATACCCATTCCTGT
>DAMAVY010000378.1:0-3575 GCA_032077725.1 Clostridium sp.
AATGGACTGGAATTGCTCCGTGAAGGCGGGTGTATCTCTTATTGCCTTTGGTGTGAAAATAAAAAATACTTTGTGAAGATTATCCCATCATCTTTTATGGATACAGCTAAACAATCTCTCAGCATTTTAATGTATCTTGAAGAAAAGGAATTTCCATCGCCACGAATAATTTTGACTAAGGATAGACTCCCATATATTGAGGTAGATGAACCAGAAGGAAAATTTTTTTTGGTATTGTTTCATTTCATAGATGGACAGGAACCTTGTGAAGGAGAGAATGTTGAAATCATAGGAGCACTTATTGGTCAGTTGCACAGTATTATGCGTGAATACAAGGGGAACCTGAAGGTACACGGTAAAGAATTTTTTATTGATCGCTATATTAATATTCTCAAGAAAAAGAATTATGATGCAAACAAAACGGAAGTGTTCAGTGAATATGGTGACGCGCTTTGGAAACAAGTAGAAAAACTTCCACGTGGCTTTTGTCATGGAGACATGCATAGAGGAAATATTCTGAGGATATCTCCTGGTAAATACTTAATTATGGACTTTGACACTTCATGTAATGCATTTCCTATATATGACATTATGATAATGTGTAATTCAACGAATTATTTTGATTTTGAAGAAAACGGATATCTAAAAGCAAAAAACACGTATGAATCTTTTTTAAAAGGATATACAAAATATTGCACACTCAGCGATATGGAATTAATAGCTTTTTATGATTTAATAGCTATATATCATTACCAACTTCAAGCAACAATTATCGAAATTTATGGGCTGGATTGTGTAGATGACAAATTCCTTGATAAGCAGCTTGATTGGTTAATGAGATGGCGCGAACAATGTGAAAAAAGGGGGAATTTAGATGTTTGAGTTTAAAGATTTTGATTACTTAACTGATGGTGAAATCGATTTAAGGATTGAAGAAAAAACACCATCTAATGAAGAAAAGGGCTATGTACCTGCATATAAATATAGAGTTACTCTACATGATTCAGAAGACAGTATTGGTGCCATCGATATCCGAATTGGGTACAATGAAAATCTATATTACGGGGGTCATATTGGTTATAGGATTGAAGAAGCTTATAGAGGAAATAATTATGCTTCTAAGGCTTGTAAAATTATTAAAGACGTAGCGATTGCACATGGGATGAATAAACTTATAATAACCTGCAATCCAGAGAACTTCCCATCTCGAAAAACTTGCGAAAAAGCAGGTCTCAAACTTAAAGAAATAGTAGAGTTACCACCATATAATGATATGTATCAAGATGGGGCACGACAAGAGTGCATATATGAATGGATTTTAGAATAATTATTGTATCGCTTTATTACTCATTATGCGGAGATTATTTATATTAGGAGGTGCAGAATAAATATGAAAATTCAAATCAAAAGGACATATATAGCAGTGCTTATTTTAGTAACAATAGAGCAGGTTATTAAAATAGTAATTAACAATAATTTTCTTGAAAAAAAATTTCCTATATTGCCTCCTTTGCTATACTTTGAGCCTATGTTCAATAGACACTATTCGTGGTTTAATTCTATGCTACAATTAGGTATTGGTAAATGGATACATATTTCAATAGTAGCAATTATGAGTATATTAATATATCAGTTTTATCATTATCTAAATAATCAATTTGAAACTAACAAGATTATTAATATTATGTATGCTTTTATATTTTCTGGTGCTATATGTTTATTAATTGATAAAATTTTTTGGAATGGTAGTTTAGATTACATATTAATAAATGGTTTTTTTACATTTGACCTAAAAGATGTATATATCAATGTTTTTATTTGCTTGGCAATATTATCATTGATAATAAAAAACAAGGTTTTAAACCGAATTGATGATGATATAGTAAAAAATTTTATTATATATGTATTACGAAAATAGTGATTTGTTATGTTAAAATATGATAAAATAGGGATAGTTATCTATTGGAGAGATAGTTTAGCGAGTAATTTAAAAAAGGAGTGGTGTCAAATGAATACAAATATGAGGTGTTTTCTTGACTAAAGTGGAGGAATAAGAATGTGTAATTCATCTATTCCTCCTACTAAATAAGAGGAGTGAATATAAAGTGATAATATTGGAAACAGAAAGACTTATTATTAGAAGATTTAAAAAAGATGATTGGAAGGATTTATACGAATACCTTTCTAATGAAGAAGTGGTAAAATATGAGCCATATGAAGTTTTTACTGAAGAGGAATGTAAAGAAGAAGCAATTTGGAGAGAAAAACAGGATTTCTTTTGGGCAGTTTGTTTAAAAGAAAACAATAAGTTAATTGGTAATGTTTATTTTCAACAACAGCAGCCTAAAGAATTTTTAACATGGGAAATAGGTTATGTGTTTAACTCTGCATTTTATGGAAAAGGCTATGCCACAGAGGCGTGTAAAAGAGTTTTGAAATATGCATTTGAAGAATTAGGAACACATCGAGTTATTGGTAATTGTAATCCTGAAAATACTTCCTCATGGAGATTAATGGAACGACTTCTCATGAGAAGAGAGGGACATTTTAGAAAACCAGCCTTTTTCAAAAGAACAATTGATGGCAAGGAAATTTGGCATGATGCTTACCAATATTCTATATTAGAGGAAGATTGGTTTGATTCTACTAAATAATCTATATAAGCTATATATAAAATGATAAGAAGAAGGCCTCAGTAATTCAAGGCATTTTTTCATTGTATGTAAAGAATGATTATGTATAAAAGTCGGCATATATATCATATTGATATGAGTTTATAATAGTATCAAATGGGGGTGGATATTTATGTCAATACAATTTAGGAATTATTCAAAACAACCAGGTATTACAGAAGATTATCAGAAAGTTAGGGATTTTTTTATAAGACTTGGTTATGCAGAATTTACTTATACAAGATGGGATTGGATGGCAACCCATGGGTACTTAGACAAGTCTGCTGTAGGCAAAATTGGTATATGGGAAGATGAGGAACAAATTGTAGGAGTAGCAACTATTGATTGTCAATTAGGAAAAGCATTTTGTTTATCTTTGCCAGAATACGCTTTCTTGAAAAAACAGATGTTACTATATGCAAAAGATAATCTTTCTAAGGATGGAAAATTTGGTGTTATTATTGCAGATTCTGATTTGCAATTTCAAAATATTGCAGCTAAGCTAGGTTTTAGTGCTACCACTGAGAAAGAAAACGATGCGATTTTTTACTTGGATAAGACATCTACAGAATACCATTTACCAGATGGATTTCATATTACTACCATGAAGGAAACTTTTGATTTATATCAATATCTACGTGTGTTATGGAAGGGATTTAACCATGAGTTAGATGGTGAAGGCGAATTCCAATTTTCCGAAGAAAAAGAACGAGAAAGTAAAAAAGAGATGATTCGTCCAAATGTTGACTTGAATTTAAAGGTTGCAGTAGTTGCTCCAGATGGAAATTTTGCTGCATATTGTGGAATGTGGTATGACAAAGAAGCTGGTTATGCAGTAATAGAACCTGTAGCGACAGATCCAAAGTATCGTAAGATGGGGCTTGGGAAGGCAGCAGTTTTAGA
>DAMAVY010000379.1:0-3566 GCA_032077725.1 Clostridium sp.
ACTCTTTTTAATCTGAAAATTATTTTTTTGGAATAATCTTCATAGGATAGTCATAGATATTAATAATTCTCAAACTAACTAAGGGGGAGTATGTATGACATTTAGAAGCTTAATTGATGGTTTTAATAAACACTTTTATGAAAATATTTGGATGTATTTATTAACTATATTATTTATTGCAACAGGAATGATTTTAGGTCTATATTGTGTTAAATATATGGGGGATGTGGACAAGGGTACACTAATAAATTATATAACTGCACTTAGCTCTACTTCAGCAATAGATGGATTGTCAAATAAAGAGATATTAATGGGTACTATAAAAAATAATTTACCATTTATATTTGGTTTTTGGTTTTTAGGATTAACAGTTGTTGGACTTCCGGTGATTATCCTCATTAATATTTATAAAGGATTTTCTCTAGGATTTACTTTTAGCTTTTTTATATATGGGTTAAAAGAGCGAGGCTTATTATTGGCAGTTTTAGGGCTATTACCACAAAACTTAATATATATTCCTTGCATAATATTCTTATCAGTGCAATCCATTCAATTTTCTGTAGGAATAGTGAAAGAAAAATTTACTAAGCGGGCTGCACCTGGTACAAGTGGTAGCGTGAAAAATTATTCTATAACTTTTTTAATTGTTACTGGGATTATGTTTATTGGATTTTTGTTCGAAACATTTTTAACACCTGTACTTATTAATTTTGCTTTAAAGGGAATAGGTGCATGATAGATGAAAGATGACGTTAAAAAGTTCATAATATTGTATTTAGAATGTTTCATAATAATATTTTTTATGGGAGCAGTTCTACCTGATATTTTAGAACAGGTATTGAACTATTTTTATAATAAATCTGGTAGCTATCAAAATAGCATTTTGGTAGGTGCACAGATAAATAAACCTTTGGAGATAATTTGTAGATATAAGTATATATTTAATTCAATAATAAGGTGACATTCTATTTTTGATTATTTTTTTGTAGTCATCGTTACACACGACTGTGACTGCGTCTTGATTTGCCATGGCATAAGCTATGTATAATATATTGTCAATTAGGAGATATTTAATTAAATAAAGGTGAAATAAATTATGCGTAATTGTTAAATTAAAGTTAGATTCAACAATTACGCATAATTTATCAATTTTACTTTATATTACTTAGGTAATTGTGGTAAAATGAATTGGTATATAGAATAATAAGAAAGGAAGTATATCATGGATAGAAAAGTAGTTTTAATTGTACTTGATAGTGTAGGTATAGGAGAACTTCCAGATGCAGATTTATATGGAGATAAAGGAAGCAATACTTTAGGAAATATAGCAAAGAATATTAGTGGATTTTCAATGCCCAACTTAGAATCACTAGGTCTAGGCTCTATTGATGGAGTAGAAGACCTTATTAAATGTGAAAATCCAGAAGGAATATATGGAAGATGCAGTGAACTCTCTAAAGGTAAAGACACTATAACTGGTCATTGGGAAATGGCAGGAGTTATTTTGGAAAAGCCACTTCAAACATTTCCGGATGGGTTTCCAAAAGAAATCATGGATGAATTTGAGGAAAAAATCGGGAGAAAAACACTAGGAAATGTAGTTGCATCAGGAACTGCTATAATAGAGGAGTTAGGAGAAGAACATGTAAATACGGGTTATCCTATAATTTATACTTCAGCAGATAGTGTATTTCAAATTGCAGCAAATGAAGACATAATTCCATTAGATGAATTATATAAAATGTGTGAGATCGCTAGAGCAATGCTAGTTGGAGATAAAATGGTAGGCAGAGTAATTGCAAGACCTTTTAAAGGTATGAAAAAAGGTGAATTTGTAAGAACTTCTAATAGACATGATTATGCTTTAGAGCCATTTAATAAAACAATACTTGAATATGTAAGTGAAGCAGACTTACCTATGATGGCTGTAGGTAAAATCAAAGACATTTTTACAGGTAAGGGTGTTACAGAATCAGTAACTATAAAGGACAATATGGATGGCGTAAATAAAACTTTACATATGATGAAGACACATTCTAATGGATTTGTATTCACTAATCTTGTGGATTTTGATATGAAGTTTGGACATAGAAATGATGTGGCTGGATATGCCAATGCCTTAGAAGAATTTGATAATAGAGTGCCTGAAATTAAAGAAGCTCTTGGAGAAAATGATGTATTAATAATAACTGCAGATCATGGGTGCGATCCAACAACTGAGAGTACAGATCACTCAAGAGAATACATTCCAGTGATTGTCTATGGAAAAAACCTTAAAGAAGATGTAAATCTAGGAACTAGAAATGGATTCTGTGATATAGGTAAAACTGTGTTAGATTTATTAAATATTGAAAATGAATTGGCTGGTGAAAGCTTTAAAGATTTACTTGTAAAATAATTATAAGTGAGAATTAGAATAAGGATATTTTAAATGAATTTTATAAACTTATGATATTTCTTAAATATATACTAATAAATTTTAATAGATACAAATTGCAATATAACAATTATCTAGTGATACATTGCAGCTTGTTATTGATTTGCTTGATTAACTAGTCAGTATAATAGTTATGGAATTTATGTTAATAATACTACAATACGGATTATACTATAATTTGTAAATTATAGTTAATAACATTGTGTAGAATATAGGAGGATGTTTGATGAACATTAAAGCAATAAATCAAAGTGTAAATTATATAAAAGAAAAGTTAAGTTTTGAACCAGAAATAGGTATAGTATTGGGCTCAGGACTTGGAGATATGGCAGATAAGGTAGAGGACAGGGTTGTAATTAAATACTCTGAAGTTCCTAACCTTCCAGAATCTACAGTACATGGTCATGCTGGACAATTTGTATGTGGAACTTTAGAAGGAAAAAAAGTTATAATGATGCAAGGAAGATTCCACTATTATGAAGGAAATAATATGAACCTATTGGCTCTTCCAATACATATTATGAAGTACTTAGGTGTTAAGTCTTTAATTGTTACAAATGCATGTGGTGGAGTTAATACTAGCTTTGTACCAGGTGACTTAATGATGATCACAGACCATATTAATTTTACTAGTACAAATCCACTAATTGGAGGAAATGATGAGAAAATTGGACCAAGATTTCCTGACATGTCTAGAGCCTATGATAAGGAATATTTAAAGCTTGCTAAGGAAGTTGGATCGTCTCTTAATATCGAATTAAAAGAAGGCGTTTATATGATGTTTACAGGTCCTTGCTATGAAACTCCAGCAGAAGTTAGAATGGCAAGAATTTTAGGCGCTGATGCTGTGGGTATGTCTACGGTACCAGAAGTCATTGCAGCAAATCATGCAGGTTTAAGAGTACTTGGAATTTCTTGTATTACCAATATGGCAGCAGGTATATTGGATCAGCCTTTGAATCACCAAGAGGTAATAGAAACTTCAGCTAAAGTGAAAACTCAATTTGTTTCTTTAGTTAAGGGTATAGTAAAAAAAATATAATAACTAGAGTAATTATGAACTTAACATTGACAGAATTATATTTACTTAATTTGAGTTGAGTGTATCATGATGGCTTGATTTTTGATT
>DAMAVY010000380.1:0-3561 GCA_032077725.1 Clostridium sp.
CCTTGTGACTTCTTAGTGCCTTTACCTTTGTTAGGTGTGTTAGGAGCAAATCTATCTATTAATGCCTGGACTATATTACTATCCTTAGCTTTCATGCTTCCACACAAATTCATCTTTTCATCTTTTCTATAAATATATTGTGGTGTAAACCCAAACTTTTCTGCTTGTTGATAAAATCTGCCTATCCACACGCAAGTGTCAAATACGGTTGCACCTACTGCCATTCCATAACTAGCTATCATTTCAATAGCTATATATAACTTTTTATCTGAAACTACAAAATCCGTTAAGTAGTCATACATAACACTATCTATCAACTCTTTGTTTAATAATTTACCTTTATCATTTACACTTAAATCATCATTTAGAAGTACAAATGCACTTTCAATATTTCCTGGATCTATTGCTAAAATCACTTAATCACCTCCACATACTCTTCTCTAACTTTAACTATTTGCTTCATGTTAATAGCAATTAGATATACATTTTCTAGTATAGGTGTTATTTCAATGTGTTCATCACAAGAGTAGTCTTCTATAAAATGTTCAAATTTTCTCTTAGTTGCAATAGTTCTTTTACCAACAACAATTCCTTCAACCCAATTTATGTCTTTTTTCTCGTATATACTCTTGGTTATTGTTTCACCCTCATCTATCAATTTCTCATGTTCTTCGTATGAATAATTATCTTTTGGAAAACCGTCCATATCTTTATTATTGAAATGATTATACATTTCTAAGCTGAAATACTTAACGTTCTTCTTAAGAATTGATTGTACTAATACTCTATCTCCTAACTTCATTTAATCACCTCATTATTTATATAAGAGGAGGACAAATATTTTTTATGCCCTCCTGTCGCTCTAGTTTTTCTATTCTTTATCTGTATTTACTGTATAAGTAATTTCATTGTTATCAATTGACTCTATTACGTATGTGGTTTCCATTTATATTCCTCCTTTAATCCTTAATAAGCTTCTGTCACACTGTGGTTCATCTATACACATTTTGCAATCTACCTTATTGCACTTTTCAAAACACATGTAGTCCCTTCTGTCGCAATCTCCTCCGAGTTTGAAAGGGGACATAAAAAGTATTGTAAAAATAACCGTTACTGGTATTACTATTAAGACAATCCACATTACTTTGTCACCTCTTTAACCTCTATTTCTATATTGGCTAAACTAGTCCATCCTCTGATGCTGAGCTTATTTAGATGCTCTTTATTCACGTCCTGTATTAAGTTAGCTTCATCTAGCGTGTTAGCATGAGTATTACATTTGAATAACACTAGGATGCACACCTGGATTAAATCAAAGCACTCTCTGATTATTTCTTTAAGTAGTAATAACCTTTTACCTTCACCGCAATAATAATCAAGTATCGCATTCTTAACTTCGTTAGATTCTTCATCAATTTTGTCTATTACTTTTGGCCAACTAATATTTTCATTATCTATGTTCAAGGCTTTACTATTCTTTAATATGTTTAAATGTAATTTCAACTCCATGCCCCCTAAAAAAACTGACTAAAGCTCTTAATCATGTAGACTACTAATCCTGTTAGCAATCCACCATAAATGATTATTCCTGGTATTGTATATGGCCCTTGATTAACATCTACCCAAGTTTCATTTGTCTTACCATTATTTCTTTTTACTTCTTGAAGTCTAATTCTTGTACCCAATTAATACCACCGCCTAATAAATCTTTATTTTCACAAATATTTCCAACAACTTCTAAGTACTTATCTGTTTCTCTATACACAAAATTCCCAAAATTAAAGGTTACAGCTATGTTAATACCTACAAATTGAATATCCGGATTTATTTCAACTATTGCTATTCTTGCAGGGTTCTCGATTCCCCATCCCCACATTACAATATCTCCCTCATAGATATGTTTACCTTCTTTATCCTTCAATTTTGTGTCTCGCATTAAATCGTAATTTGATAATTCTATAGGTTTTTCAAGTAAATATACACTTTCACCTATGACATCAAAACTTACTACTATTTCTCCTCTATCTGTATAAAGCATTTTATTGGTGTCTTTATCGTAAACCCTAAATTTATTATCTTTATTCATGTTCTACCCCCTTACTTTTCAATGTAATTAGTGATATTCTTCAAAGTCATATTAATGCTGCCATCACCGTTTTTAGTTATCTCGAATCTACTGGAATCTTTATATGTTTCTTGATTAATGTATAAATCTATATCCCTATCTATCTTTAATCTTGTCCTTTTCAACTTTTTTTCAATCCACTGTTTGTCTAAATTTACTTTATCTTTTACACCGCTTTCCTTAGCGAAAGTTTTGAAATTTTCCTTCATGGCATCATCTTGGAAGACTTCATCACTGAACTCTTGTAGATCAATACTGTCTTCTTCATTTAGCCATCTTTTTAATTTTCTACGGACAATTTCTTGACCTTCAGCATTTTCATTTAAAGCATTCTGAGTCCATTTTTCTGCCACTTTCAGAAATTGTTTTGTTTTATCCCTATCATTTTCAACAACAGTACATCCTAGATAATTATCCATGTACCAGTTAGATCCATATTCTTCATTTTCAATATTGGTTTTTCTAGCTTTTTTATCTAAAACCAATAGATCATATTCATTGTCACTATTTATAATTTTTATGAAAGCACACTTTTGAATTTTAGAGCTGCTAGAAGGTAGTCCTGTAAATTGTGGGACAATATTTATATCTACGTTACCGTCAACAAAATCTACGTTGTGCATGAAGTTTTTAATATAATCCATTTTAAATATTCCTAAAAACGCTCCATATTCAGTAGTAAATGCTACAGTAATCAAATCACAAGAAGGAATATTTCCCTTTGACCTCATAAGAATAAACATTTGACTGGCAAGCTCCTTAGACACATTCAGTAGATTATTTTCACCATTTAAGTATTCTTGTGATATTTCCTTTACAATATTTCTTTCTTTATTAAAGAGCGCATATTTTAGTTCTTCATCATTTAAACACCTCTGTATATGCTTAAAAACAAAGGCATAAACTTCCTCAGTTAATTCTAGTGGATATGCATTTAGAATTGGCTCTTCTGCATTATTATCTAAAATATGAATAACTGCTTCATTAATATTTATTTCTTTAATATATTCCATCAAAATCCCCCTCCAAATCTCTTGCACAATCTATACAAAATCCATTATTCCTATCATAATCATCTTCGCTCATTGGAGTTAAGCATAAATCACACACAAACTCTTCTTCTTCAAGTTCTTCATTGTCTAATCTGTCTAGTTCTCTTTCACATTGTTCTAAATAATTTTTTGATATTTCTGACATTTGTACTCCCCCTATTATTATTTGAGTTTCATATGAGAGTACGAAATTATAACCATACCCTCATATGTGCCTAATACCTTGATTAATATATCTTTTGGATGCTTTTAGCTATATCTACATAGTCTAACTTTTCTTTATGTTCTTTCATGTAAGCTTCTAGTTCTTCTGTATTTCTGAAACTAATTGCCTTTAAATGTCCTATCTCATTTTTATTTCTATACATTAACCACTGCTTTTGA
>DAMAVY010000381.1:0-3557 GCA_032077725.1 Clostridium sp.
AATCATGAGGAACTATTAAAAACTAGCGAAGAATATAGAGAGATTTATTATTCACAACAAGATAAGGAGGTGACTGCATAAATGGCAAACAACACAAATAACGGGCCACAGAGAGGCCCAGGGCCAAAGGAACATATGCCGATGCAAAAGCCTAAAAATGTGAAGAGAACTATAAAAAGTTTATGGCAGTACCTCAGTCGTAGAAAGTTTCTTTTAATATTTGCATTTATAATGGTTGTAATTAAAATAGCTGCAGACCTAATGGGCACGTCACTTTTACAACCAATCATAGATAATTTCTTACAACCTATAAGTAGTGGAATTACAGTAAGTGAAAGAATTGAGGGACTAGCTAAGGGAGCGCTTGTAATACTAGCTGTATATGTACTTTCCGTAATTGCAGCTTACTTCCAAAACAGGTTAATGGTAAATCTAACTCAAAATACTATAAATGAAATACGTAAGGATTTATTCAATCACTTACAAGACCTTTCGGTAAGATACTTTGATACTCACTCTCATGGTGAAATGATGAGTAGATTTACTAACGATGTAGACACTCTAAATGAAGCATTACAAAATAGTTTAGTAACACTTTTTTCTAGTGCAGTAACAGTAGTTGGAATCATTGCAATAATGATTTCTAAAAGCTGGGTGCTAACTTTAATCACTCTTGTTATGACTCCAGTTATAATTATGTCAGCTAGAAAAATTATAGGCATGAGTAGTAAATATTTCGTAGCACAACAAAAGAACCTTGGTGCTGTTAATGGTTATGTAGAAGAAATAATCACAGGACAAAAGGTAGTTAAAGTATTTAATCATGAAGAAAATGCTGTGAAAGAGTTTGCAGAGTTAAATGAAAGACTTCGTGAAACTGCGACTATTGCACAAGGCTATGCAGGAATGATGATGCCAGTGACAAGGAATTTAAATAATATTAACTATGCCCTTGTTGCAGCTGTAGGCGGACTTTTAACTATTCTTGGACATATGAGTGTAGGAAGCCTTGTAGTATTTTTACAATTCGTTAGCCAAATAGGAAAACCAATTAATGAGACTTCAAACCAATACAATGCTATAATAACTGCTATTTCTGGAGCAGAGAGAATTTTTGATGTTATGAATGAAAAACCAGAAGAAAAAGAAGATGAGGACAAGGTTTTTGTTCTAACAAGAGATGAAAACAAAGAATACTTCTGGAAATATAAAGATGAGATTATTCCAGTCAAAGGTGATGTACGCTTTAATAACGTAACCTTTGGATATAATGAGGACAAGACTATTTTAAAGGATATTTCCCTTTATGCAAAACCAGGCCAGAAGATAGCCTTCGTTGGCTCTACAGGAGCTGGTAAAACAACTATCATAAATCTTTTAACTAGATTTTATGATATAAAGGAAGGACATATCACTGTTGATGGAATACCCCTAAAGGAAATTTCAAAGGATAGTTTAAGAAAATCCATGTCAGTGGTGCTTCAAGATACCCATTTATTCACAGGTACAGTTATGGAAAATATCCGTTATGGAAGAATGGATGCTACAGAGGAAGAGATCATTGAAGCTACTAAGCTTGCCAGTGCTCATTCTTTTATATCAAGACTTCCAAAGGGGTATGACACAATGATTGAAGGAGACGGAGCGAACTTAAGTCAAGGGCAAAGACAACTTCTAAACATTGCTAGAGCAGCTGTAGCTGATGCACCTATACTAATTCTTGATGAAGCTACAAGTTCAGTAGACACAAGAACAGAGCGTCATATTGAAACAGGTCTTGATAGACTTATGAAGAACAGAACAACCTTTGTAATTGCTCATAGATTATCCACTGTTAGAAACTCCAATGCCATCATGGTAATGGAACAAGGAGAAATTATTGAACGTGGAACCCATGAAGATTTACTAGACATGAAGGGTAGATACTACGAGCTTTACACTGGAGCTCTGGAATTAGACTAGAAAATATTTATCTGCAAAGTAAAAGTTTATTTTTCATAAAGTGTGCCTAAAATTTATAATTGGTCAGGAGAAATTACGTTTTCTTAAAAAATAGAAATGTCACGCAGTGCGTGGCATTTTTTACTTATCATAGAGAGAATTGTTAGGGATAACCCACTTAATATATGATAAAATATAATATAAGTGACACTCCAAATCTCCGATTTGGGTAGTGGAACTTACTCCACCAAAGCGTATGTGAGGCGGAGTTTCATATTTAGAAGATGGGAGTCTTAGGGCGGGTAGTCATGGGACAAATTATACAAAATGTTAGGAGATAAATATAACTATGAATGCAATTAATCATTTTAAGACAATTACAAACCATAAGCTATTAGTAATGAAATATTGCTTTAAGGTTGGATTATATAAACAAGGGCTACTTCATGATTTATCAAAATATAAGTGGGTAGAGTTTTCAGCAGGAATAAAGTATTATAGGGGAAATGTGAGCCCAAATGGAATACAAAAAATCGAAGAAGGATATTCAAAGGCTTGGCTTCATCATAAAGGAAGAAATAAGCATCACTTTGAGTATTGGATTGATTATGGACTGAAAATCACAGATGGATTCGTAGGAATGAATATGCCAAAACCATATGTGGTTGAAATGTTTATAGATAGAATGGCAGCTTCAATGAATTATCAAAAAGAAAAATATACGGATAGATCATCTCTTGAATACTATAATCGTGGTAAGGATTATTATATTTTACATAGTGAAACTAGGGAGCTATTGGAGCTATTACTTAATAAGTTATCTGATGAGGGAGAAGAAGCTACTTTAGAGTTTATTAGGAATGAAGTTTTAAAATAATTGACAATTGACAATTGACAATGGACAATGGACAATTGAGAAGAGTTGAGAGTTTATTCAATTGACAATGGACAATTGAGAATTGACAATGGAGAGTTTAATCAATGGACAATTGAGAGCTTATTCAATTATCAATGGCTAATTATTATTAGCAGTACATATTCAATTAATTGTAGTAGATTATTTAATTATCAAAAGATTTTTTTAAGATTAATTTAAGATTACAATTATATAATGAATTTCGAGGGCAAGTACTTAAAGATTTAATAAAGTACTTAAAAATTTAACCTAGAAAGGAAGAATACTATGTATATCTTAAAAAATGCTTTAAAAAGTATAACAAGATCAAAAGGTAGAAACATTTTAATTGGGATAATTACATTAATTATATCCGTATCTGCTTGTGTTGCTTTAAGTATTAGACAAAGTGCAGAAACTGCGAGAGAAGCTTCTCTTGATTCCATGGAAATCACTGCGCAAATATCTGTTGATAGGCAAGCACTTATGAAAAATGCTGAGCCAGGAAGTGAAAAATCAAGTGCATTACAGAAATCTGAAAATTTATCACTTTCGGAAATGCAAGTCTACGCAGGTTCTAAATATGTAGAGAATTTTTATTATACTCTTACATCCTCTTTAAATGGTGATGATAACTTATCTCCAATAGATACATCAGGTACAACCACTGAAGGTACCACAACTGAAGAAAATAGTAATTCAAATGGAATCCCAAAAGATA
>DAMAVY010000382.1:0-413 GCA_032077725.1 Clostridium sp.
TCACTCTAGTAGATGGAAGAAGGTTAGGAATATAGTTCTAGCAAGGGACAACGGACTATGTCAAGAGTGCCTAAAGAACGATAAGATTAAATTAGCTGATATGGTCCATCATATTATAGAAATAAAAAATAATTGGAGCAAAAGATTAGACATTAATAATCTAGAAAGCTTATGTAATAGTTGTCATAATAGAAAACATGGTGATGCCCCCCGGCATTTTAATGTTTAAATTAAGTTCTACAACACCGACGCCCAAGCCTAGTGCACACGAAATTCCCTAAATGAATATTTTGAAGGAGGTGAGAAGAGTGGCAAGACCAAAACAACCTATAGATTTAATAGTAGCTAAAGGCAATAAACATTTGACTAAAAAAGAAATAAAAGATCGCAAAAAATCAGAGATAAAAGCAGCT
>DAMAVY010000382.1:423-3553 GCA_032077725.1 Clostridium sp.
ATGATAACATAAAACCACCTTCTTACTTAGATAAAAAACGTAAAGAGGAATTTAACCGTATAGCTAGAGAATTAAAAGAAATAGGGATAATAAGCAATTTAGACATTGAAGCTTTAGGACGGTTTATAGTTGCAGAATATCAATATCAAAAAGTAGTTAAAAAAGCTATGAAAATGAGTCCTGAAAATGAAAAATACTATAGTCTTTTACTTATGCAAGAAAAGTTATTTAAAATGGCAAGGCAAGCTGCTGGAGATTTAGGTCTTACAATATCATCAAGATGCAAGCTAGTTGTCCCTAAAAAGGAAGAGAAAGAAAAGGATCCTATAGCTGCCAAATTCGGTGATATATAATGTCAATAAAAGAAAGATTAATTGATTATAGCAATGAAATAGCTAAAGGGAATATAATAGCATGTAAAAAACATAAACAAGCCTGTATAAGATTCTTAAATGATATAAAAAGAGAAGATACGGATGAATTTCCTTTTGTTTGGATAGAAGAAGAAGCACAAAAAATAGTAGATTGGTTTAGTTATTTAAGACACTCTAAAGGTATTTTAGCTGGCAAACCTATAAGAATAGATGAAAATAACTGGCAATTATTCAATAATGCTAATATATATGGTTGGTATAACAGAGATACAGGCTACAGACGATTTACTAAAGGTTATATACAAGTAGGTAGAAAGAATGCCAAATCTCAAAACATGGCTGGTATTGGACTATATGAAGATTCTTATACAAGTACTAAGAACAAAGAGGTAAATGAGACATATACCGCTGGAACTAAAAGAGATCAATCTCAATTAATATTTAAAGAAGCTAAACTAATGCTGAATGAAAGTCCATTAAAAGATAGATTTAATATACTTAGAAATGAAATCATTCACAAAAAGACACAAAGTTTTATGAAAGCTTTGTCTAAAGAAGATGGCCAAAAAGGAGATGGAACAAATCCAGGGTGTTTTTTATTAGATGAATATCATCAACATGAAACAACTGATTTTTATGATTTAGCTGACAGTGGTATGAAGGCTAGAAGAGAACCACTACTTTTAATAATAACCACTGCAGGAAAGAATTTAAATTCACCATGCTATCAGCAAGAATACAAGTATTGCAGCAACATATTAAATGGTAGTATAAAAAACGAAAGTTACTATGTAATGATAAATGAATTAGATAAAGATGATGATATATCAGATGAAAGAAATTGGATAAAAGCCAATCCTATAGTTATGACTTATCCTGAAGGCATAAAAGGAATGAGAGAAAGTTTTGATATAGCTAAAGACGTTCCTGAAAAGATGAGCACTTTCCTAACGAAAAATTTAAACGTATGGATCCAACAACGTGACAATGGATATATGGATATGAATAAATGGAAAGAATGTGGTGAGGAAATAGATTATTCTATTCTAAAAGGATTAGAATGTATTGCGGGAGTCGATTTATCAGCTAAGGTAGACCTTACTAGCATAGGATTTATATTCAAGCTAGAAAATGGCAAATATTTAGTTCTGGGACATAGTTTTATGCCAGAAGATACCTTGCAACAAAAAATGAAAACTGACAAAGTGCCTTATGATTTATGGGTAAAGCAAAAACATATTACTCTAACTCCTGGAGCTGTAGTTGATTATAATTTCATAATGCAATATATAAAGGATTTTGAACTAGAGTTCGGTTGTAAAATAAAAGAAATATGCGCTGACCCTTGGAATGCAACACAATTTATGCAAGATATGGAGAGTGAAGGTTATTTAGTTGTAGAAATAAGACAAGGTATAAGAACTCTAGGTAGCCCGACTAAAAACTTTAGAGAACAGGTATATTCAAAAAATGTAATTCATGATAAAAATCCCGTGATTACATATGCAGTAGGAAATGCAATAACTAAAAAGGACCACAATGAAAATATAATGTTAGATAAAGCTAAATCAGTCGAAAGAATAGATCCTATAGCTGCAGTTATAAATTCGCATGTTAGAGCTATGTTAAAAGTATTAGAATTAGATTTAAACAAACATATTACGTCAGATGATTGGAGCTTATAAGAATGAGAAAGATAATAAAGTTTTTTAGTAAATTCACCGAGGATATTTGTATATTGTTAGGCTTATACTTTATATCCAAATCAGGGTTTTTAATTTATGTACCTCTTGGATACTTAATTCTAGGGGTATTTTTTATACTCTTAGGCTTAAGCATTATAAGAAGGAGGTGATTAAGTGATATTTAGAAGTTTAATTGGAACAGAAAAAGGTCAATTACACAATGGGAACAGCTTTTATTTGATGCGTTTGGGCTTAAAACTACATCAGGCAAGGTAATTACCCCTGAAGGTGCTTTCGATAGCTTAGGGTCAGTGTTTTCTTGCGTAGAAAGAAGGGCAAATGCATTAGCAAAGTTGCCATTCCAGGTTTTTGAAAAAACCGAAGGCGGAAGAAAAAGAGATAGTAAACATAGAATTGATTACCTTCTTACTAAAAGGCCTAACCATTACCAAACTCCAACTAATTTTAAAAAATATTTAATAGTATCGCAGCTACTGTGGGGTAATGCTTATATTTTTATTAAATATGACAAAAGAGGTAAAATAGATGCGTTATTACCCTTAAGCCCAGGTGATACTAAAATAATAAATAAAGATGGTGACTTTTGGTTTAAAACTAAGATGAATGGAAAGTCTGTAACACTCCATGAAGAAGAGATAGTCCATTTACCTTACATTTCATCAGATGGCAAACAAGGGAAAGCCCCTTTAACGGTAGCAAGAGAAAATGCAGCAAGTCTACATGCTATGCAAGAATTCGAAGGTAATTTCTATAAAAATGGAACACTCTCAAAAGGTGCCCTCAAAACTCCATCTGCATTAAATAAAGAAGCTAAAACAAAATTAAAGAATGAATGGAGAGAGTTATATGGCGGTGCTCAGAATACAGGAGATATTGCTATACTAGACGGAGGTATAGAGTGGCAAAATATTTCGTTACCACTTAAAGATGCAGAATTTGTTTTATCAAAAAAATTAACTAATATTGAAATAGCAAATATATTCAATGTTCCATCATTCCTATTAAATGATATGGAAAGGTCCACATACAATAATATAGAACACCAAAATA
>DAMAVY010000383.1:0-3539 GCA_032077725.1 Clostridium sp.
AATGGAAAAGAATGTATAAATTAATTGAAAAAGAAAATATAGATTTTAAAGAAAAAGATTTAACACTTTTAGAAGTGTATTGTAAAAATTATGAAAAGTGGCTAAAAGCAGAAAAGTATTTGGATGAAAACGGATATTCTTATATTTGCAGTACGGGTTATCCGAGTCAGTACCCTGAAGCTACTATTTCTAATAATGCACAAAAACAAATGATTAGTTGTATGAGGGAGTTAGGATTTAGTCCTGCTTCAAGAAGTAAGATATTTAAACAAGTATCACCTCCTGGAGAAATGACTGATGAAGACATGGAAGAGATGATTAGTAAATGATAGATTTAAAGTTAATAGAAGATAACGTAAAATATCAGACTAATTACATTGTTGAAGATGCTATAAAATTACAACAAGAAAAATATGATAATGATAAATATTATTTTGATGTTGATGAAGCACATAAAGTTTATGATTTTATTTCTAAACTTACTTTGGACAAGGGTAAAAAAGGACAAAAAGTTAAGCTGCTTAGATTCCAATTTAATATATTGACTTCTATATTATGTGTTAAGCATAGAGATACTGGATTTAGAAAAGTAAAAGAAGGACATTTTAACATTGGCAGAAAAAATGGCAAAGGGAGTCTGGTAACTTGGATAATAATATATTTATTTTTTACAGAGCAAGTATATGGAGCAGAATATATTATCGTTGCTAATACTAGAGATCAAGCTACGAACCTATATAATAGCATACTTATAACAATTCAAAATAATAAGACATTATTAAAATATGTAAAAATAACAGAATCTAAAAAACTTATACAGAGGAAGAAATTTAATACGAATTTAAGAGTTTTAAGCAATGATGGTAGTAACTTAGATAGTTATGCTAGTTATATAGTAGTATTGGACGAGTGTCATGAATATAAGGATGATTCTGCTTATAGTAAACTTATAACTGGTATGGGGTTGTGGGACGAGCCTATTATGTTTACAACAACAACTGCATCTTCTGGTGAAGACTTAACAAATTTAGAGTACCAAATGTATACATATGCTAAGTTGATTGAAAGTGGAGAAAAAGAAGATAATACATTTTTTTATGATATTTATGAAGCTGAAAAACAGTGTGATTTAATGGATGTAGAACAGTGGATAAAAGCGAATCCAGCTTTGGGTTGTTTTAAAAAAATTGATGACTTTATTAAATTGGCAAAAAAAGCATCAAACATGAAAACTTTTGAAGCTAAGTTTAGAAGATTATATTTAAACCAACATATAGCCACGGACAATATTAAAAAGGCTATAAATGTAGAACTGTGGAACAAATGTATACAAGATGTGGACTTAAGTGCATTGAAAAATATGCCTTGTTGGTGTGGTTTAGATTTATCTAGTAAAAATGATATAACAGCTTTTGTACAGGTATTTTATAATTCTTTAACAGATAAATTTATTGTAGTACCACATCTATTTACTGCAAGAGATACCCTACAAGAGAGAGAAGAAAATGATAAAAACCCTTATAATTTATGGGTAAAACAAGGTGATATAACTGCGTTTGAAGGTAGATATGTTAAGTTTAACGAGTTATTGGAGTATATACAAAACAAGGATAATGAATACCCAATAGAAAAACTAGGATTTGATAGATGGGGTACTCCAACTATAATGAATGTTTTGGAAGACAATTGGGATGTTGTACCACTTGGACAAGGAACTACAACAATGACACAAGCAATAAATATTTTTGAGAATCTGTTGAATGATGAAAGATTAATAATAGCAAACAATGAGGTATTTAATTTCATGGCTAATAACTGTGTAGCTATTGTTACAGAAGGTGGAGTTAAATACAGTAAGTTAAAATCTAAATTTAAAATTGATGGTATTATAGCTATGTTAATGGGATTAATTTTAGCTGTGGAAGAAAATGATGTAAGTCATTTTGATTTATCTGATGCTTTTGAAAGCTTAAATAAATGGAATAATCTATAAAGTGAGGTGAAATAATTGAAAAATAAGCTACAAAAAATGAATATATGGTTTAAAAATATCATTTCTAAGCAATATTTTGTTATTGAAATGATATTTTTTATTGGTTTATTTATCATTATTTTTACCAATTTTCTATTAAATTTTATATTCGCAATGTATTTTATAGGATTAATTTTAATCTTATATTCTATATTTTTATTTAAATTTAATAGAAAGTGAGGTGAAATAAAATGATATTTGATAAACTAGAAAAAAATATAAATAATAAAGTAACAATTGAAGGTGGTTCTTGGAGCAATTTTTTAAAAACATATGTATCTAGTGATGATTTATTAAAAGAAAGTACTTATAACAAATGTATAAAATACACTGGAGAAAGCGTTGCTAAATGCCCTTTGACTGTTAAAAAAATTACTGATAAGGGAGAAGTAGATGCAACTGAACATCGTTTATATGATAAGTTAAGATTAAGAGCTAATCCATTTATGACTATATCAGATTGCTTAAAAACTTGGATTTGTTTAGGAGAACATGAAGGTATTAGTGCTTTATATAAAACCAAACAAGGATATTTATACCCAGCTAAAATTTCTAAGATATTAGTTGATGATGCTGGAGTTATTGATAGTTTAAAGGGTAGTTCTGCTATAGGGTATGTATTAGATATTGCAGGACAAAGAATAGGTGCTTTAAATGAAGAATGTACAATATATAGAAGTGGTGTATCTTGGGATAATATACGAAGTGTAAATGCTAATAAAGATTATTTGCAAGATAGTACAAATACACTTTTGGATGGACAAAATTATCTATCAAAATTATTTGATAATGGAATGTGTTCAAAGGTCTTGGTTCAATTAACTTCAGAAATAAAAACCAAAGGTGACTTAGTAAAAGAACAAGAAAAATTTAACACCTTATTTAATACCGATGGGAAAATGTTCGTTGCACCAGCAGGTACAAGTATTTCAAGTTTAAACATGAATCTTCATGAAGCTCAATTTAAAGAAATTAGAAGTCTATCTAGAATAGAAATAGCTAATGCATTTGGATTAACTCCTAGTATGATTGGAGAAGGCGAAGGAGATATTGAAAAAGATACTCTTAGATATTTACAAGATACTTTGTTATTTAAATTAGAGGTATTAGAGCAAGAACTAGATTACAAGTTACTAACTAAAACAGAAAGAAATCAAGGTTATAAAATAAGATTTAACACTAATGTTTTACTAAGAACTAATGCAAAAACACAACAAGAAATAATTTGTGAGTATTCGAAATATGGTATTTATAGTCTAGAATTTGCTAGAAAATTATTAGGAGTACCAAATGATATAGAAAACGAGACAGTGTGCTTACCATCAGGACAGATTTTATTAAGTGATTTAAGAAGTGGGAAAGCTAGTTGGCAGAAAGACAACAACTCTGAATCGAAGGGAGGTGAATAACGGTGAAAGACAAAAGATTTTATAACTTTATAACTAATAGCAATGAAACAGAATTATATGTATATGGGGATATTATTGGTGGAAGTGAAAAATGGAGT
>DAMAVY010000384.1:0-3535 GCA_032077725.1 Clostridium sp.
CCTTGTTAACAGTGGGAAAGAATATACTGATGAAGAAATAAAGAGAGAAATATCTGGCCATCTCTGCAGGTGCACTGGGTATCAAAAGATTTTTGATGCTACAAAAAAATCTTTAGAGAAATAAGTTATTTATATTTTTTATGTAATGAGGTTTTTGAAGATATTTCAAGAATCTCATTTTTGTCTTTTATCATATATAAGTGAGGATAATTGAATATAGGAATATAAGTAAAGATAAGTAAAGATAAGTAGAGATAAGGCAAATTGAAATTTTAAAAAAATAAATTAACTAGTCAATCTAAGAATAAGTATGGAATTTCTTTAATAATATTAATAATATAATGTAAAAAAATACAAAAGATTCATTTAGGGGTGTTTTGTGTGGAAAATATTAAAGATCTAATTAATAAACTTAAAAAACTTAATTTTAAAGACATGTATAATAATGACTTTTTTCTTACTTGGGAAAAAAGTAATGAAGAACTTCAGGCAGTATTTACTGTTGCAGACATTTTTCGTGGTATGAGAGAAGAAAACATATCAACAAAAATATTTCATAGTGGACTTGGTGTTTCAATATTTAGAGATAATTCAACTAGAACTAGATTTAGCTTTGCAAGTGCATGTAACCTTCTAGGGCTAGAGGTGCAAGATCTGGATGAAGGAAAATCTCAAATTGCTCATGGAGAAACTCTTCGTGAGACGGCAAATATGATTTCTTTTATGGCAGATGTGATTGGGATTAGAGATGATATGTTCATTGGGAAAGGACATACCTATATGAAAGAAGTTTCAAATGCTGTGCAAGAAGGATATAGGGAAGGAGTGCTAGAGCAGCGGCCTACTTTAGTTAATTTACAATGCGATATAGATCATCCAACTCAATCCATGGCAGATTTGTTGCATTTGATTCACTATTATGGAGGAGTTGAAAACTTAAAAGGTAAGAAATTAGCAATGACTTGGGCGTACTCACCTTCTTATGGCAAGCCGCTTTCAGTTCCTCAAGGAATAATAGGGTTAATGACAAGAATGGGTATGGATGTTGTACTTGCTCATCCTGAAGGATATGATGTGCTCCCAGAAGTTGAAGAAGTAGCAAAAGCAAATGTAGAGAAAAATGGGGGAAGCTTTAATAAAACAAATTCTATGAGTGAAGCATTTAAAGATGCTGATATTGTGTATCCAAAGAGCTGGGCCCCATTTGCTGCCATGGAAAAAAGAACAGATTTATATGCTAAGGGAGATATAGCTGGACTTGACCACCTTGAAAAAGAGCTATTAGAACAAAATGCTAAGCATAAGAACTGGGAGTGCACAGAAGAAATGATGAACCTAACTAAAGATAGGAATGCATTGTATCTTCACTGTTTACCTGCAGACATAACTGGAGTTAGCTGTGAATCAGGTGAAGTTGAAAAAACTGTATTTGATCGCTACCGTGAGCCACTTTACCGTCAGGCAGGATTCAAGCCTTATATTATTGCAGCAATGATGTTTCTTAGTAAGGTAAAAGATCCTGTAGATACTTTCCAAAAGCTATTAAAGGCTGATAGACCTAGATTTTTAGGTAAGTAGAATATCCAGTGAAATTTAGATAAAAAAGGGGAGTAAGAATGAGTGATAAGATGGAACCAATAAGTTTTGAGAAATTGTTAGTTTGGATTTTGTATGAATTTAAAACTAAAGATAGTATTTTTGGAATTCATAAAAATAAGATATATCATACATGCCCCGAAAATGTTATTCCTTTTCTTTCAGAAAAATTAGGAGTGCCAATTGGACCTGCAGCTGGACCCAATACTCAAATGACACAAAATATTGTATCTGCCTATTTAACTGGTAGCAGGTTTATTGAATTAAAAACCGTTCAGATAATAGATGGAGAAAATCTTCCAGTATCAAAGCCTTGTATTAAAGCTGAGGATGAATGTTACAATGTGGAATGGTCCACAGAACTTAGGGTAAATCAAGCTTATGATGAGTATGTTAAAGCCTGGATTTTACTACATGTCTTGATGAAGGAACTTAACCTTAGCGATGAAAAGGATTTTATTTTTAATATTAGTGTTGGTTATGACTTAGAAGGAATAAAATCAGAAAAAATTAATTCATTTATAGAGAATATGAAAGACGCAAGTGAAAGTAAAATTTGGAAGGAATCTCTGGAAATATTGATGAAAAACTTAGATGAGTTTTCTAATTTTAAAGTCGAAGATTTGAAGGATATTTCGCCAAATGTTTGTAATTCCATTACACTGTCTACTCTTCATGGATGCCCACCAGATGAAATAGAGAGAATTGCTAATTACCTTTTGAAGGAAAAACATCTTCATACATTTATAAAAATGAATCCTACACTCCTGGGTGAAGCCTTTGTAAGAGATACTTTTAGTAAGATGGGATATGATTATATAACATTAAACCCTCACCATTTTAAAAACGACTTACAATATGATGATGGGGTTAAAATGCTAAATAGACTTAAGAAGGTAGCAAAGAATAATAATCTTGAAATAGGAGTAAAACTATCTAATACACTTCCTGTTAAGATTTTAAACAATGAATTACCTGGAGAAGAAATGTATATGTCCGGTAGGGCATTGTATCCATTAACCATTAATTTAGCAAGTAAGCTTTCTAAAGAATTTAATGGAGAATTGAATATTTCTTATTCTGGTGGAGCTGACTTTTTTAACGCAACTAAATTATTTGACACAGGAATATGCCCAATAACCTTTGCTACTACAATTTTAAAACCAGGAGGATATGAAAGAATTAATCAGATTGCTAACAAATTAGGACCTTTATCTAAGGACAAGAAAGATTTAATTGATACTCAGCTATTATCAAGGGCTTCAAGGGATGCAATTTCTGATGAACATCATATTAAATCCTCAAGAATTGTTGGAAGTAGAAAGATTAACTTAGAGCTTCAAACATATGATTGCACCATTGCACCCTGTAGTGTTGGTTGCCCAATAAATCAGCAGATACCAGAGTATATGGAATTAGTAGGAAAAGAAAAATATGATGAAGCTTTTCAGGTAATTGCAAGAGATAATGCATCTCCAGCGATAACAAGTGCTATATGCAATCATAATTGTCAAAATAAGTGCACTAGGTTAGACTATGAAAGTTCATTGCAAATTAGAGATATGAAGAAGATAGCTGTAGATCATTCTCAAGATTTATATGTTAAAAATATAAAACCTACTGAAATAAAAAGTAAGAAAAAAGTTGTAATTATAGGAGCAGGAGTAGCTGGATTATCAACAGCTCTATATTTGAGAAGAAACGGCATGGAAGTTGAGGTGTTGGAAAAAAGACAAGAGCCTTACGGAATTATTAATTTTGCTATTCCGGAGTTTAGAATACCTATGGAAAGCATAAAAAAGGATTTTGAATTAGTTAAAAGTCATGGAGTAAAGGTTAGATTTGGAGTGGATGAAAAATTTGATTTAGAAGCTATAAAGGACAGATTTGATTATATTGTCCTTGCTACTGGTGCAAATAAACATGATGAGCTCGTTCT
>DAMAVY010000385.1:0-3493 GCA_032077725.1 Clostridium sp.
AATTATTTTTTGTCTGAGTTTTCATACAGTGTAAAAGAATCACCACATAGCTTTTCTTAATGCTTATTAATACTTGCATAGCCGGTTTCCACTATTAAAGTTTCATCACTTTGATACATAGCCTTATTACTCCTTATCCTCGAGCATTATCGTATCTTTCAAATCGCGAATAGCAATCTTAGTATCTGCAGCAGTTTCTCCAAGTAAGGATGCAATCTCATGTACGATTCTTAACTGCTTGTCTGCAATATCATCTGCCATAGCCGCTGCTTGGATTTTTTTCTGCATCAATTGATTACGTTTCTGGCGTTCTGCAGTTACATTATTCATAATGCACACTATAATACTGTTTTTCTTATCATACATGAACACTTGACTTAGATAGCTATTATATTCAGCAAGAAAGGTATACTTTTCTGTTTTTTCTAAGCCGCTTGTGATGATATTTACAAAATCAAACTCGTCAAGTATACGGGATACAGGTTGATTAATAATATCCTCAGGTTCTAATTTAAAAATATCACTGGCTGCCTTATTAATCTGCTGAACTTTAAGATCCATATCCACTGTAAGAACTGCATTAGGCGTTATATTGATGATTTGATTTGAAAATGATTCTGCTCTTTCCTTCATATATGGTAAGCACATGCTAATTTCTGCTTTTCCTGCATAAACTGCGGTGGCTTTATCACGACAAGAGGAGTAACCACACATACCACAATTTAATTCATCTTCTTTTAAATATTTACCCATTTTGTGTAGTATGGCATTAATTTGTGCCTCAGAAGGTTCTGCATGAATCACATCTTCACAATCTGTATACATTTTCTTCATTGGCTCTTTGCTTATGAGATTATAATCCTCAGAATAATCTAAAACATTTGATTGCTTATTAATCTCAAGATTCGACGTCAATAATGAAATATTACTTTTTTGAAATGATGGACCACCTATACAGCTACCTTCACAAAAACTCATTTCCACAAAGCAATTTGTTACTTTTCCGTTACATATATCCTGAATACCTTGGACACATGCCTCATATCCACTTAGGGAAACATACTGACGTGTAGTTTCTTGTTTCATAGAGGAAATAATGCCACCCTCAGTTGGGAATTTTCTTGATAAATATTTTGGTTCTTTCTCTCCAGAATTTGGATTCAATATTTCAATATTATTCTCTTTCAGCATTTCACTTAATTCTTCATAAGAAATAATAAAATCAACAAAGGAATCCTTCTCATAGCGTTCTATTTTTTTTGAAATGCATGGAGAAATAAACACTATTACTGCATCAGGAAACCTCTGCTTCAAAACTTTTGAATGAGCCTCCATTGGTGTTATAACAGGTACAAGATACTGTAAAGCGTCTTTATAATACTTCTTTATTAATTCATTTGTGGAAGTACAACAAGACGATATATAGGTTTTATCTGGATTTTCTTTAAGGAGTTTCTCATATTCTGTTTTTACTAGATAAGCACCTTCAGCTGTTTCAAAAGCATCTGCAAAATTAAGCTTTAAAAGAGCATCCCTGAAGTCTGTAAACTCTGAATGATAATATGCAGAAAAAGATGGAGCAACACTTGCAATAACTCGCTTTTTCTCATTAAGAGCATCCTTTAGCTTTTCCATATCACTGATAGCTTCTTTAGTCTTTTGTGGACATACAATGGTGCAACGCCCGCACAAAATGCACTCATCTTCACGTATCTGTGCACAATGATTTTTGATTTCTATGGCTTTAACAGGACAATAGCGCACACATTTATAACAGTTTTTACAGTTTACATTTTCAAATTGTAAAATTTTCATATCGTAACTCCCTTTGCATTTTCAAATTGAAAATTTTCATATCGTGACTTCCTTTACATTTTTTGATTGTAAAACCTTTACATTGTTACTTCCTCACATTTTTAAAATGTAAAATCTTTATGTTGTTACTTCCTTACATATCCTTAAGTATGAAGTTCTCAAAAATATCATCAATATTTCCCATTCCTACTCCTGTTATAATCCTATTATTAATTTTAATTGTAATACCATCCTTACAATGACCAAGGCAAAATGCTGAATTAATAGAAACCTTATCTGCTAATCCATTTTCAGTGATCAATGCTTTGATTTTTTTCATTACCTCATATGATCCTTTTTTGTGACACGAACTACCTATACATACATATATATCCACTCTATTATCCTCACTTTCCATTAATCATTTAGGGGTTCTTCATCAAATACTGAAATTGCATTTGCAATTGTTTTTTCTTTAGCTTGTTTACCATAATTATCAACTAAAGTTTTATCTTTAGAACTGTGTGATAAGCATGCAGGGCCACCAATACAACCGTTTTCACAAGCCATACCCTCTATAAAGTTTTCTGCAAGTATTCCCTTACTTGCTTTTAAAAGAGCTACTTTACATTCTGCGATTCCGTTACATGGAATTGGCTTACATACAAATTGGTCTTCTACAATGTTTTTTTCTTTCAACGCCTCTCCTACAGCTATGGATAAACCTCCAGATCTAGCAAAAATCCTTCCAAAGTATGAAGCATTATCTAAAACAGTTTCTTCAATTGTTGAAAGATTAATACCTTTTGCATTAAACATAGCCTGCATTTCTTCAAAGGTAAGTACACAGTCAACATATTTACTCACATTTTCCTGTAAACCTTCACATTTTTTCGCAATACATGGACCTATAAATACTGTTTTAGAAGTTGGATCTATATTCTTAATTACCTTGGCAAGCTGAGCCATTGGTGAAAGGTTATGTGAAATATTGGGAATAAGAGTTTGAAAGTTCTTTTTTATGTACTGAACAAAGGCTGGACAACATGAAGAAGTTAGAAAGCCTTTTTCTACAAGTTCTTCTGCTTCAACAGAAGCAACCATATCTCCACCTAGTGCAGCTTCAATTACAGAATGGAATCCTAATTCCTTTATTGCTGATACAACTTTTTCAGTTGTAATTTCAGGTATATTTGCATATTGACTTACAAGTGACGGAGCAACTATAGCATATACCTTGTAATTCTCATTATTTTTAGATTCACGGATCATGTGAATTGCTTTTGTAATATAAGACTTATCCATGATAGCTCCAAATGGACATTGATATACACAAGCTCCACAGGAGATGCACTTATCTTCATTTATAACTGCCTTATGATTATTAGGATCAATTGAAATTGCACCTGGTTTACAAGCATTAACACAAGGACGAGTATGTTTAACTATTGCAGAGTATGAACAAGCCGTAAGACATCTACCACACTCAATACATTTACTTTTATCAATTACAGCGCAACGATTCACTATTGTTATAGCATCTTTGGGGCATGCATTTAGACACTTATGAGCAATACATCCTCTACATGCAGCAGTAACCTGAATTCCATCAACAGGACATTCATCACATGCTATCTTAAAACTTCTACAACATTAGGGTTGTCATCATCTCCACCAAGAGCCGCTTTTACTCTTTCAT
>DAMAVY010000386.1:0-3490 GCA_032077725.1 Clostridium sp.
AGTTTATTGTTTGCGATGAACCTATATCAGCATTAGATGTATCTATACAGGCCCAAATAATTAATATGATTGAAGATTTGCAAAACGACTTTGGATTAACTTACCTTTTTATAGCTCATGATTTGTCAATGGTTAAGCATATATCCAATAGAGTTGGAATTATGTATTTAGGAAAATTAGTTGAAATAGCAGAGAGCAATGAAGTATACAGTAAACCTATCCATCCATATACCAATGCACTATTATCTGCGATTCCAATTCCAGATCCTGATGAAGCTAAGAAAAGACAGAGGATAATTTTAGAGGGAGATATTCCTTCACCAATTGATCCACCACCAGGATGCAGATTCAAGTCTAGGTGTAGGTATGCTAAAAAAATTTGTGGAGAAGAGGAACCTATATTAAAAGAGGTATCTCCTGGCCATAGTGTAGCTTGTCATTTATTTAAATAAATAATAAGTAATTTAATTAATAAGGAGGCAATGTAATGAAAAAAACCAAACTAATGGCATTGTTAATGACTGCAGTAATGACATGTACTTTATTTGCAGGATGTGGAAAAGATGACAAAGATGTTGGCAAAAAGGAACCAGATAAAACTGTAGAACAAAAGATAGTTTATAACCTTGGAACAGATCCAAAAACAATTGACCCTCAATTAAATTCAGCTGTAGATGGATCAACTGTAATACACAATGCTTTTGAGGGGCTAATGAGAGAAGATGCAGATGGTAAAATAATACCTGCAGTTGCTGAAAAGTATGAATTATCAGATGACGGAACTGTGTATACCTTCCACTTAAGAGATAATGCAAAATGGTCAGATGGCAAGCCTGTAGTTGCAGGAGATTTTGAATATGCATGGAAAAGAGCACTGAATCCTGCAGTAGCAGCAGAATATGGATATCAACTTTTCTATATTAAAAATGGTGCAGCTTACTATAACAAGGAAAAGATAGGGGATAAAGAGGCTACAGCAGATGACGTAGGGGTAAAAGCTACAGATGATAAAACTTTAGTAGTAACCCTTGAATCACCAGTACCATATTTCTTATCATTAGCAGCATTTCCAACTTACTTCCCAGTTAGAAAAGATGTTGTAGAAGGAAACCAAGAAAAATGGACATTAAGTCCGGAAACTTATATTTCCAATGGACCATTCAAAATGTCAGAGTGGAAAGAAAAAGAAAGCATTACTTTTGTTAAAAATGAAAATTATTGGAACGCAAAAAATGTAAAACTTGAAACTCTAGAAATGAAATTAATAGATGATGCAGTAACTTACTTAAATGCATTTAAGAGTGGAGAAATTGATATTATTGAATCACCACCACAAGCAGAAATACCTACACTTTTAGATGAAGGTACAGCAAAAATATATCCTTATTTAGGAACTTACTTCTACTGTATAAATTTATCAGAAGAAGGTAAAAAAGTTGACCCAGCAGCATACGAAGCATTAAGTAAACCTAAATTTAGAGAAGCATTATCACTAGCTATAGATAGACAACTGATAGTTGATAAGGTTACTCAAGGTGGGCAAGTACCAGCTCAAGGTTATGTTCCAGCAGGAATTGTAGACTCTGCAGGTAAAGAATTCCAAAAGAAATATTTTGAGCCAACAGCAGATATTGAAAAGGCTAAAGCATTACTTGCAGAAGCAGGATATCCAAATGGCGAAGGTGCTCCAACAATTACATTTACATTTAATACTGATTCTGGACATCAAAATATCGCTCAAGCAATTCAAGATATGTGGAAAAAAGGACTAGGTATAAATGTAGAGCTTGAAAATGAAGAGTGGGCAGTATTCCAGGAAACTAGAAATAACTTCCAATTTTCAATGGCTAGACATGGTTGGATAGCAGATTACAATGACCCTATGACATTCTTAGACATGTGGGTAACTGGAAATCCACAAAATAATGCTGGATATTCAAATGCAGAATATGATAAGTTAATAGCAGATGCAAAAGTAGAGTTAGATGATGCTAAGAGAACAGAATTACTACACAAGGCTGAAGATATCTTTATAAAAGAGATGCCAGTAATTCCTTTATATTCATACACTAACGTATTATGCGTAAAACCAAATGTTAAAGGAACTGTTAAATCTGCACTAGGACAAATGAACTTTATAGAAGCTTATGTAGAGTAAGTTATTATTTTTATTATTTAATTAAGTCATTAATTAAAAGAATGAATTAATAATTTTTAAAATAAGTAGTAAGGGTGCATACAATAAATAATGGCATTACTGAAAGGTAGTGTCATTATTTTTGCGCAAAAAAATAATGTAAGTGAATTGGTTAGCAAAAATATAAGGCTAACAATTTTAAAAATATTAATATTAGATACTGATTAAAAATCAATGTGAAATGCAAGATGGAAAAACACTAAAAAGAAATGAAAATAAATATGAAAAAATACGAAAAAAAAATAAAATGAAAAAAATAATATGAAAAATGCAAAAAAAGACTATGCAGATAAAAAAATGTGTGATAAGATTGTCTCTATGTTGAATGTAACACTACCCCACTTTGTTTTATAGGGTAATTACTATTATACAAAGTGTTAGGGTAAAAGTCAACAAAAAAGTAATATAAATTTTAAAAATTTTATATAAAGCATAGGAGAAGATAGTATGAGTAGTAAGTATATTTTTGTCACAGGTGGAGTAGTATCGTCATTAGGAAAGGGAATTACGGCAGCATCCCTAGGAAGACTTTTAAAAAATAGAGGACTTAAGGTAACTATACAAAAATTTGATCCGTATTTAAATGTGGATCCAGGTACTATGAGCCCATACCAACATGGAGAAGTTTTTGTTACTGATGATGGAGCAGAAACAGATTTGGATTTAGGGCACTATGAGAGATTCATTGATGAAAATTTAAGTAAAAACAGCAATGTTACTACAGGAAAGGTATATTTTTCGGTAATATCTAAAGAAAGAAGAGGAGAATATCTTGGCGGAACAGTTCAGGTAATTCCTCATATAACTAATGAAATTAAAGAAAGAATATGTCGAGTTACAAAAGAACAGGATGTAGATGTTGTAATTACTGAAATTGGGGGAACAGTTGGGGATATAGAGTCATTACCATTTTTAGAGGCCATAAGGCAAATTAAATATGAAGTAGGCAGAGAAAATGTGTGCTTTATACATGTAACCTTGGTACCTTATTTGGGTAAAGCAGGAGAGCTAAAGACTAAACCAACTCAACATTCAGTAAAAGAGTTAAGGAGTATTGGAATTCAGCCAGATATAATTGTATGTAGATCTGAAAAAGAAATATCTGAAAATTTAAAAGGGAAAATAGGTCTATTCTGTAATTTGGAGAGTAGAAATGTAATACAAAATTTAGATGCAGAGCATTTATATGAAGTTCCACTTATGTTACATAAAGAAGGATTAGATAGAATAGTTTGCGAAAGGCTTGAACTTGACTTCAGAGAAATTGATAATTCAGAGTGGACTTTAATGGTA
>DAMAVY010000387.1:0-3469 GCA_032077725.1 Clostridium sp.
TCAAATTTTTCTTCATCAATCAAATACTGTAATGAAGCTCCCATCATTAAGGACACCATTATAAAAGGAAGGTTTTTATAAGACTTTTCATCTAAATTGTCTACTTGTGAAAACACATCTTCTACACTTTTTCTCCAAATATTAAAGGTATTTTGAAAAATATTTCTTATATCTTCATTTACAGTTCCCTGAATCCAATAATCTATCTGCGCATATTCTATTTTTTTATTTATTAAAATATCATCCTTCTTTTGCTCAAAGAAGCCTCTAATATTTTCAATTACCGGTTTAGTATCCTTATCAATATATTTCTTACGTCCACTAGCATACTCCTCTTGTATACTATTGAGTAATGCTATCATAAGTTCATTTTTAGTAGAAAAGTGATAATGCAGATTAGCCTGACTCATTTTAGCTTCCTTGGCAATTATATGCATGCGAGTTCCACTAATTTTTTCCTTTGATACAACTTCAAGTGCTGCTTTAAGTATTTTCTTGTCTACATCTTTATCCATTATTAACCTCTTCCCCCACCAAACCCCTATTTAAAAAATTAGTAAATACTTGATTTGTTAGTTTTGAATTTAACTTTCCTTTGGTTCATCAATTATTTTACCAGCAAAATATCTTACTATAATATTCTTAGGACTACCTGTGTAAATAAATTTTTGCATCCTTTCTTCTATTGTCAATTCTTTCAACCCATTAAGAGAGCTATCATCGATAACTAGCGCATCAAAATCGTAGCCCTCTTCAAAGCTACCAACTTTTCCAAAGAATTTACCACTTCCTTTAGTTGCTAAGTAAAATAGCTCTGCAGTATTAAGTGGGGTATCTTTTTTACCACTTTCAAGCCACTTAATATTTGATACCTGGGCACTTTCTACTATAACATTACACATAGACAAACTGTGTCCCCCAGATATGTCAGAAGCAAGTCCAACTGGAATTCCTTTATTTATTAGCTTTCTTATTGGTGCTATTCCACTAGCTAGGTTAGAATTTGAATTTGGGCTATGTGCAATGAATACTTGATTTTTCTTAAGCATTTCAACTTCATTTTCATCAAGTAATACGCAGTGAGCCATTATTGTTGGTTGTTGACCAAGTAATCCTGCTTCATTATATACGGTAGCATAATTTTCATACTCTGGATGCAATTCTTTTACAAACTCAATTTCATCTTTATTTTCACTTAAATGAGATTGAACTGGTACATTATACTTGTTAGCAAGTTCTCCTAATGCCATTAAAAGCTTAGTACTACATGTTGGAACAAATCTTGGAGTAATAATTGGCTTTACATATTCATACTTATCTCCATATTCCCTTAAAAACTCTTCTGTCTCCTTAATTGAAGTGTCTGTGTCCTCAATTAAAAAACTCGGACAATTTCTATCCATGTTTACTTTTCCTACATATGCACCAAGACCTGCTTCATTTAAAATATCCATTAATATCTTTGTAGATTCTAAATGTATTGTGGCAAATATACAGCTTCTGGTAGTACCATTTCTCCAAAGTTCTTTTGCAAGGGTTGAATAAACTTTTTTAGCATATTTCATATCCCAATACTTAGCTTCCTCTGGAAAAGTATAGGTATTTAACCAAGGCATCAACTCTTTATCGAGTCCTAGCCCTAAATTTGGAAATTGAGGACCATGTAAATGAAGATCAGTAAATCCAGGAATAATTAAGTTATTTCCATAGTCTGTTACTCTAATATTTTTATAGTCCTCAGGTAATTCTTCATATATTCCAACTATACTTTTATCATAAATCACTATATAACCATTGGCTATAATGTGATACTTTCCAAATTCCTCTGTAAAAATTATATTTCCTTTTATTACTTGATACTCTTTCATATATTTTCCTCCTATAATTAAATTACGTCTCATATTGTAATTTTAATAATTTTGTCTTTTGTAGAGAAATAGTACTAAATCTATTACTTTCTATAATAAGTGTCATTCATAGGCAATGTAGTTCTAAACCTATGGTCTAATACATAATATGCTCCTTGCACAGCTGGCGCTGTTGGTACTGAAGTTATTTCCCCTACACCCTTTGCACCAAATGCTATATCACAGGTATTTTTCTCAATTATTATAGAAGTAATTTTGGGTACTAAAGGTGCCCTAAATAATCCTAGTGTCCCAAATTTAGCCGTTGGCACACTGTTTTTTAGTGGATAATCCTCAGTTAGTGCATATCCTAAACTCATAACTACTCCGCCTTCAATTTGGCCTTCTATATTTGTTGGGTTGATTGCTCTTCCTACATCATGAGCTGCTACTACCTCTTCAATTTTACCATCTTTATTAAGTATTGCAAGTTGTGTTGCATATCCATAGGCAACATGACTCACTGGATTTTCCTTAGTAGAATTAATTGGATCCGTAACTGGAGAATATTCTCCATAAAACTCACCTTTATCAAGAGTCGTCATTATGGCATCAAAATTCTTCAAAAGCCACTCCCTTATTTCATCTAGCTTAACTCTTTTTATAGAATGATTTTTTAGATTTTTTTCATTACATGTATTACTATCTTTTAGATTTCTTTTATAGTTTACTTTATCTTTTCTTTTTGCTATTGATTCATAATATAAATTTTCAACCGCACTTAGAAACTTAATTGCAGCAATTCTTGTTGCTTCTCCTGTAAATACTGTCTGCCTTGAAGCTGTACTTGTTCCAGAATCTGGAGAATCAAAGGTATCAGGAGGTCTAACTACTATTTTTTTAGGTGATAATTTTGTAACTTCACATATTACTTGTGTTACAATCGTAGCCAATCCTTGCCCCATGCAAGCTGCACTAGTTCTTACATTTAGCACTCCATCTTTAATTATCAAATTACATCTACCCGTATCCCTTATTCCTACTCCTACTCCGCTATTTTTCATGCATGAAGCTATCCCCACAATTTCATTATTTTCATATTTCTCTTTCACCGAAAGTAATGTTTCTTTTATAGCAGTACTTGAATCAGCTATTTGACCATTAGGAAGCTCATCTCCTGGATTTACAGCATTTTTATATCTTATTTCCCAAGTAGATATTCCCACCTTTTCAGCTAATTGATTTAAATTGCACTCACTAGCGAATGCTGATTGAGTAACTCCAAACCCTCTAAAAGCTCCGGCTGGAGGATTATTGGTATATACTGCAGTACCTTTTATATCTACATTCTTACATCTATATGGTCCAGCTGCATGTGTACATGCCCTTTGCAACACTGGTCCCCCTAGAGATGCATAGGCTCCTGTATCAGAAACTATATTTGCTACAAAAGCCGTCAAATTCCCTTCTTCATCACAACCAGTGGTTGCTTCAATCTCCATTGCATGCCTCTTTGGGTGAATCATGATGCTTTCTTTTCTACTTAAAGTAACCTTCACTGGCTTTTTAGTAACATATGCAAGTAGTGCTGCATGATGTTGCACAATCATATCTTCTTTTCC
>DAMAVY010000388.1:0-1412 GCA_032077725.1 Clostridium sp.
AGGGCCTAAGGGTTCTGATGAAGCTTGTGCATATAAAGTAGTAAGTAGAGAAAATGGCATGGTTGAGTATGCATCTATAGGCGCAGGAAGAGAGTTTAATAAAGTATTAACTGCGTATAATTCTCAAAGTAATTAATAATAATTTATAACTTCTTATTGTAATTAGGATTATAATCTTCTATATGTAAGGATAGATATTTTAAATATTTTATTGTATTCTAAAAAGCTATACTATATAATGAAGAAAGGTTAATTTTGAATGTTTTAGGAGGATTATAAAATGGAAGAAATGAATATATTAACACTTACTGATTCTGAGACAATGGAGAAAGTAGAACTTGAGATAATTGAGGATCTTACTATAGAAGGAAATCATTACCTGATTTTATCTCCACTTGAAGAAGAAGAAGAAGCTTATGTATATAAGGTAATTGGAGAGGGAGCAACAGCTTCTTATGAAATGGTTGAAGATGAAGAAGAATTTAACAAAGTTGTTTCTGAATACGACAAGATATTTGAAGAAGAAATGAAAAACTAGGCTCATATTTAATTGATATGAGAAGTAAAGACTCCCCATTGCAATTTATTGATATCCAAATTACAATGAGGAGTCTTTTATTTTATTAAATTTACTTAGATAAATCTTCTACAATTTTTATAGATGCACTAGCACCAATTCTACTAGCACCAGCATTTATCATATTCATTGTATCTTCAGCAGTACGAACTCCACCAGAAGCTTTAACACCCATACTAGGTCCAACAACTTTTCTCATTAAGGCGATATCTTCTACAGTTGCGCCTCCTGTGCTAAATCCAGTGGAAGTCTTAACAAAATCAGCTCCAGCTTCTTGTGATAATTCACAAGCTTTGATTTTTTCTTCTTCTGTTAATAGGCAATTCTCAAGAATAACTTTAACAATAGCTTTTCCACTTGCAGTATCAACCACTTCTTTTATATCATTCTTAACAAAATCATAGTCTTTATCTTTTAAAGCTCCTAGGTTTATAACCATATCAATTTCATTAGCTCCAAGCTCAATAGCTCTAGCAGTTTCAAAAGCTTTAGCCTTTGTTTCCATGGTTCCTAATGGAAAACCTACAACGGTACAAACAAGAACCCCAGATTCTTTAAGTTCTTTAGCTACAAGTTCAGTGTAACAAGAATTTACACATACTGACTTAAATTTATATTCCTTTGCTTCATTGCAAACTTTTATAACTTGTTCCTTAGTAGTGTCTGCCTTTAAAATAGTGTGATCAATCATTGATGCGATATTCATATTTTTACCTCCAAATGTTTTTTTATTATGTAATAATTTATTTAAATAAGTTATTACATATTATCTGACGTATAGCTATTGTAACACCACTTCATTTAATAAGTAAAGAGGTAACATTAGTGGAACTTG
>DAMAVY010000388.1:1422-2378 GCA_032077725.1 Clostridium sp.
TGGTAATTTAATATTTTAAAAATGTATTTAAATATATTAAATAGAATTTAAAAATCTATTTTAATATTCTTACCATTTTAAAAGTATACTTATTTTTATTTTTGTTTAGCTTACCACCAAGTTTATAGGAAATTGTCATGGCAGCAAGGGCTAGGAGTATTGAATATACTTCATAATTAGTAATATTAAGCGCATTTAAACCATAAAGACATATAACAAGAGTAGTTACAGTAAGGATAGTAGGGAATGCGTACGCCCAAAAGGTCATATTGCTAAAAGTCTTATTATCCATTGAAACTAAAACTCTTTCACCCACATTTGCAGAGAGTGTGTTACTTAAATCTATTATTATGGTATCTTTTGCACAACCTGATTTACAGGACGAGCAACCACTACCACAGCCACCTTTTTTTACAAAGGCAACTTGAGCCATGTTTCCATCAACTTTCTTTACAATACCTTCTTCTTCCATGAAATCACCTCCGAATAAATATAGAAGGCTATTAGCCTTCTATATTATAGCATAAAATTAAATATGATATATTCAAGTATTATTTTTTTTCAGAAGTAGAATCTTTTTCCATAGCTGTCTCAGTAGCAAAAGCAGAATTTTCATTTTTAAGTGTAGGCTTTTTAAGATTTAAGATAGAGTTTTTAGGACATTTGCTTGCACATATTCCACAGTTAACACATTTGTCATAGTCAAATATAGGAATATTGTTCACTATTTCTATAGCACCCTTAGGACAACTCTTCTCACATATACCACAACCAATACATCCAACATCACAAGTATCCATGACTGCTTTTCCCTTATCTTTATTGTTACAATTTATTCTTACCTTAGACTTTTTAGGTACAAGGTGAATTATTGCTTTAGGACATGTAGCTACACATGCACCACAAGAAACACATTTTTCTTCATCTACTAATGCAATACCATTTACTACAGATAT
>DAMAVY010000388.1:2388-3467 GCA_032077725.1 Clostridium sp.
ATTGCATCAAATTCACATGCTTTTACACAAGAGCCATAACCAAGACATCCATACTTGCATGATTTAGAACCGCCACCTGGAGCAACCATAGCACTGTTGCAATCTAAGATTCCAACATAGTTATATTTTTCTCTTGCTACATCAGGGGTTCCTTTGCATCTAACGAAAGCTACCATTGGCTCAGAAATTTCAGTCTTAACTCCTAGAATCTCTGAAATTTTAAGTGCTGCATCAGCTCCACCTGGATTACATTTATTAGTAGGAGCAGTGCCATTAACCATTGCTTCAGCGTATGCATCACACCCAGCAAATCCACATCCACCACAGTTTGCACCAGGTAGACATTCTCTTACCTTGGGAATTCTATCATCAACTTCAACTTTAAATTTACTGTTAGCATATCCAAGTAATATTCCAAAAACTAGCCCAAGTCCACCAAGACTTAAAACTGGAGCTACTAAATTTGATAATTCCATTAAATTTCCCTCCTTATACTAAACCGCTGAATCCGTAGAAAGCAATTGCCATTAGTCCAGCTGTTATTAAAGAGATAGGTAATCCTCTAAAAGCCTCTGGCATGTCAGTACTATCTTCCATTCTTTCTCTAATACCTGCAAGAATTAATATAGCAAGACAATATCCTAAAGCAGAACCTAGAGTGTTAGCTATAGCCTGAGCTAAGTTATAGTCTTTATCTATATTTATAACGGCAATACCAAGCACTGCACAGTTAGTTGTTATTAGCGGTAAATAGATACCAAGAGCTCTGTAAAGACCAGGTTCAATTTTCTTAATTACTATTTCAACAAATTGAACTAGAGCAGCAATAACTAAGATAAAGGATAATGTAGATAAATATTCTAATTTAAAAGGTACTAGTATTAACTTATTTACGAGGAAGGTCATTAGAGTAGCTAGTAGCATTACAAAAGTAACTGCAGCACCCATGCCCTTAGCATTTTCTGTTTTTTGTGATACTCCAAGGAAGGAGCATATACCGAGGAAACGTCCTAATATTACGTTGTTAACTAAAATGGCACCTATAAATATACTGATTAATTCCATAATTTAAATTCACC
>DAMAVY010000389.1:0-3465 GCA_032077725.1 Clostridium sp.
TCACTATTAACCTTACATTTTAAATTAGATCTCTTCTTTATTACATCTTTAATTAATGCACAAGGTTGTTTTGTAATAATTACAAAAGGTTCTGTGCTATCATGAGCAGCTTTTACAGCTTCTTCAGTTTCTTTCATTTTATATGGATCAACTACTCTTATATTTTCTTTTTTAATTCCACAAGAAATCACTAAAGATTCTATATCTACCATTGGAGCTACTTTATTCTGAAGAGTTTTCCCTGTGCCTGGGTTTTGTTGATGACCTGTCATCCCAGTTATTCTATTATCAAGTATTACTGTTACTATTGGTGTGCTGTTATAAACACTATTTATTAAGCCAGTTATTCCTGAATGGAAGAAAGTTGAATCCCCTATAAATGAGAAAACCTTTTTATCTTCTCTCCCAGAAACTATGCTAGCTCTTTCCATTCCTGTTCCAGCAGATATTGATGCACCCATACATATAACAGTATCAGTAACATTAAGTGGAGCATTCATTCCTAGAGTGTAACATCCAATATCTCCTGAAGCTATTACATCTTTATATTTAGAAACTGCATAAAACATTCCTCTATGTGGACATCCTGGACATAAAACTGGCGGTCTAGAAGGTGGATTAATATTTGCTACATATGTTATCTTATTTTCTTCCCCTAGAATTGCCTTTCTTATAATGTCTGGGCTTAACTCATCACATATAGGAATTATTTCTTTTCCTACACAATTAATACCTAATATTTTAACTGCATTCTCTAAATATGGATCATTTTCTTCTACAATATATAATTTTTCTACTTTACTTGCAAATTCTTTTATCATCTCATCTGGTAATGGATAAGAAAATCCTATTTTTAAGTAAGACGCATTATCTCCTAATACTTCTTTACAATACTCATAGGAAATACCACTAGTAATTATACCTATTTTTGTATCGCCCATTTCTATTCTATTTAACTTTGTATTATTAGAATATTGTCTTAACTTTTCTAATCTTTCTTCAACTTCGTAATGTTTTACTTTTGAATTTCCTGGAGTCATGATATATTTTTTAATGTTCTTTTCGTATGGTTTTACTTCAACTGGGCATTTTTCACCAAGCTCAACTACTGTTTTTGAGTGAGATACTCTAGTAGTAGTTCTAAATAATACTAAAGTGTCAAATTTTTCACTTATTTCATAAGCTTCCTTCATGTAATCTAAGCACTCTTGCGAATTAGATGGTTCTACCATTGCTATTTTAGCATGTGGTGCATAAAATCTATTATCTTGCTCATTTTGAGAAGAGTGCATTCCAGGATCGTCTGCAGTTACAACTACAAAACCTCCATTTACCCCTTCATATGCCATAGTGAACATTGGATCTGCAGCTACATTAAGGCCTACGTGTTTCATAGTAGTAAGCGTTCTTGCACCTCCAATAGATGCGCCTGATGCTACTTCAAATCCAACTTTTTCGTTTGTAGCCCATTCTGCATATACTCCTTCGTATAATGCAAAGTTTTCAAGTATTTCTGTACTTGGTGTTCCAGGATAAGCTGATGCGATGTGACATCCAGCTTCATAGGCACCTCTAGCTATGGCTTCATTTCCAGTCATTATAACCTTTTTCATATTTTATTCCCCCATTACAATTTAATTTTTTAACTACTACCCTATCTGCAATTATTCCCCAATAATTGTTTACCCTAAAATGCTACCTAATGCTATAGAATAAAGTTTTGATTTAGCACTGTCTGCTCTTGAAACTAATACTACAGGACATTTTGCACCTACAATTACCCCTGCACTTTCAGCTCCTGCAAAGTAAGTCATTGATTTACCTAAGAAATTTCCTGCTTCAATATTAGGTACAAGTAATATATCTGCATCACCAGCTACATCACTTATAATTCCTTTATGATGTGCAGCTTCCTTAGATATTGCATTATCAAGGCCTAGTGGACCATCTATTATGCAACCTTTAATTTGTCCTCTTTTATTCATTGATGAAAGAGCTGCAGCATCTAAAGTTGCTTGCATTGATGGATTAATTACTTCAACTGCACAGATAGGCGCAATCTTTGGCATGTCTATTTCTAGAGCCTTAGCCACTGTTACTGCATTGTTTATTATTCCAATTTTATCTTTAAGTTCTGGGTATGGTACCATTCCTCCGTCAGTAATAAATAATAACTTTTTATAAGTTTTTACGTCATACACCATGACATGAGATAACAAATTACTTGTCCTTAAGTTGGCTTCCTTGTTAAGCACCGCTTTTAATAAATCCGAAGTTCCAAGTAATCCCTTCATTACAAAATTTGCTTCACCTAATGTAACAAGCTCTACCGCTTTTGCTGCAGCCTTAGTTATGTTACATTCATCAATAATTTTTACAACAGATAAGTCCATTTTGGAATCAGCAGCTATAGTTTTAATTTCTTCTTCATTTCCTACCAATATAGCATTAATAATATTCATATTTACAGCCTTCATTACCGCTTCTAAAACAACACTATCTTGAGCAACTGCAACTGCCATAGTCTTTTTTTCTTTTTTCTTTGCTAATTCAAGTAATTCATCTAAACTTTTTACCATCATTTCACCCCTTATGTATAGGTTTACTTAACTAATTATTTGTACCTATTAAAAAAAATGTTAAAACACAGACTTTTACAATATTCTATTTTTTCTTATTTTAAGTATAATATTTAATAACCCCATAGTCAATTTTAACTGCTAAAGTATAAGTGAGAATCTAAATCTTCGATTTAGCTATTCGAACTTACTCCACCGAACGCATGTGAGAAGGAGTGTCATTGCGAGAAAAGCGAGAAAAGAAAATTTTATATTTGGTTAGTGGAACTTACTCATTTTTCAAGTATTAACATTTGGTTTATATATTGCATAATTTCTTTAAACAAATTTTTTTCAATCTATACAATATTAATACATCATCTATACAAAACATGATATAATTACTAGAATTAAGATATAGACAACTTTACTTTTATAATAGTATAATTGTAAGGTTAAATGGTAGAGACTTCAAAACTATCATAAATATTTATCTTTATAATTTAAAATAAAAAAAGTCAATGTTATAAGAATATATTTGATTATTATATTTAATTTTATAGAGCCATATATGTTTAAATCTATTATCGATTTCACCATGGCTTCATTTAATATATACTATTTCATTGACCAGTAAAAAAATGAAGGAGAATGACAGTGAATAAAAATATTCTTTATATAACTTTTGTAGACTTTTCGGAACAGAAAAGTGGTTCTTCAGTAAGACCCAAAAAAATATATGACTCTTTTCTTGAAGAAGGTTACAAAGTTACTCTATTAACAGGATTACAAAACAGAAAAGCCGAAAGATGGAAAAATGCATGGAATTTTTTCAATAAAATAAAAAAGAATGATTATGATTTCTGCTATATTGAACCACCCGCAGGTCCAATATTTAATCTTTGCG
>DAMAVY010000390.1:0-3459 GCA_032077725.1 Clostridium sp.
ATAGACCTTATTATAACCTTACCTATCTGTGGTTTTCTATATGGTGGTAACTCTAAAGTAAAAGTAGAAGGAATACCTTTTAGTATAGTTTTTGATAAGATTTTGGATATTGTTAATGTCATTACAACGCCAAGTAGAATGACTCCGGTGAGAATTAATGTGGATACTACAGATTGAAAAGGACCTACTATAATCCCTGCAAAGAACATGGTTATAATTGCTATTAAAGTAGGAAATCTCCCGTTGCAAGGTACAAAGTTGTTGGTGATAATAGCAATTAGTCGTTCTCTTGGTGAATCAATTATTCTACAACCTATAATACCAGCGGCATTACAGCCAAAGCCCATACACATGGTTAATGCCTGTTTTCCACATGTACATGCTTTCTTAAAATAATTATCAAGGTTAAAAGCTACTCTAGGTAGATAACCCAAGTCCTCCAACAATGTAAAGAGAGGAAAGAATATAGCCATTGGAGGTAGCATAACAGATACTACCCAGGCAAGAGTTCGATACATACCCATAACCAATAGTCCATGTACCCAAGAAGGAGTGCCTAACCAAGTAAAAAAATCTGTAAGTCTATCCTCAACCCAAAATAGTCCAGTAGATATTATTTCAGAAGGTATGTTGGCTCCAGTAATGGTAATCCAGAAAACTACTCCTAAAAGAAGAATCATAATAGGAATTCCAAATTTCTTAGAGGTGAGATATTTATCTATTTTTCTATCCGTATTATTGTAGTTTTTGTTTTTAACAGAAACTACATCACTACTGATTTTTTCTGCAGATTTTACTAGTTCTGAAACAACTTTGTCACGGAATGTATCAGAATGAATTCCCTGAGTATCTAAGAAATCTCTTACTTCATAAACTTTTTTCATAAGTTCATCTTCTTCAGTTAAGTTGAAATTGAGATATTTGTTAATGGAAGCCAGCAGGGTTTTATCCCCATCTATTAGCTTTAATGCTACCCATCTAGGATTAAGTCTGTTTTGGAGTTGAGGTTTTACTGCCTCTTCAACTATAGATATGGCTTTTTCAATGGATTCTTCATATACCATATTTATAGTAGAAGGAGTTCTCTTATTTGATGTAACATCAAAAACTGCATCCATTAATTCAATTAAACCATTTGACTTAACAGCGCTTGTTCCCACTACAGGAACTCCAAGTTGTCTTGATAGTTCCTGTAGATTTATAGATATTCCTTTCCGTTTTGATTCATCCATTAAATTGACACATACAACAACCTTGGAAGTAATCTCAAGTGTTTGTAAAACAAGATTTAGATTTCTTTCTAAACAGGTGGCATCTACTACAATTACTGTTGTATCAGGGTTTCCAAAGCATATAAAATCTCTTGCAACTTCTTCTTCAACAGAATTTGCCATTAATGAATAGGTACCTGGAATATCTACTAAAATAAAATTATTATCTTTATAAGAATAGTTTCCGTGCGCATTTGTTACAGTCTTACCAGGCCAGTTACCTGTGTGTTGATTTAAACCAGTTAAATTATTAAAAACTGTACTTTTCCCAACATTAGGATTACCACCTAAGGCTATTATTTTATCATTTGGTGTAGTTTTATCAATTCTAAGTTCTTCCTCTAGAACTCCCGACCCTGTTGACTTGTTTGTTAGACCCATTAAAATTCCTCCTTAAAGTACTTAATTTATATATCTTATAAATAATTTATCATAATAAATTTAAAGAATTTCTACTAAAATCATAGATGCTACTTCGCCACGGAGAGCAATTACAGCACCTCTAATAAGATAAGCAACAGGATCACCAGATGGACTTTTTTGCAAAGATTCTACTACAGTGTCATCTATTAAACCCAAATCTAATAATCTTCTTCTTAATATACCATCTGAAATAAGTTTTTTGACTTTGCACTTTTTACCTAGTGGTAATGCGCTAAGTGGAATGTCATAATCATTCATATATATAAATCTCCTAACAAAATTATTTAGTGTAGTGAAAAAAACTTTCCCTACACTAAAATATGATAAATACTTTCGAAGTGTTACTAATATATATAGTATAAAACATAATTTGAATAATGGTGGTGATTGAATGGATGATAGGTTTTATACTGTTCGAGGATATGAATTACAAAGATATAATAAAAATATGCTTACCCCTGCATTGGAAGATTATCTTGAGATGATATACAGAAATAGTCTAAATGAAGACTATATTCGAATAAATATACTTGCACAGATGTTAAATGTTAAGGATTCTTCAGCTTCAAAGATGGTGAAAAAATTAGGAGAACTAGGATTTGTGAATTATGAAAAGTATTGTATTGTGACCTTAACAGATAAGGGTAAAGAATTAGGAGAGGTATTATTAAACAGGCATAACATAATAGAGAATTTTTTAGCGTTTATAGGATGTAAAGAAGATGCATTAGTTCAGGCAGAATTGATAGAACATATTATTACTGATGATACAGTAAAAAATATGCAAATTTTATATGATTTTTTTCAAAGTAAGAGTGACATATTAGAAGAATACTTGAATTATAAAAGTAGATTCTAATAAGAAAATTGATGTAGGGAGAAAATTTTTAATACATTAAAATAATGATAGGATGATTAGTATAAATATTTGCTTTCCAAGATTTTTTAGGTTCTATTTGTGAAATAGTTTTTATAGTATTCCTAACGTAATATTTTAAATATATAGAGCAAACTGAAATAAATTTCGTAGATGCAATATATAACTATTTTAATAACTTTAAAATAATGTAAACTAGTTAAGCAATTACATGGAAAAATTTAGGAGTTAATGTTTATCTATTTTAGGAGGGTGAGATATGAAAGGAAATATGAAAAAATTCATGATTGTATTGATTAGCGTTGCAGTATTGCTTATTATTGCAATCCCAACCTTAACAGATGATAAAGTGGAAAACAAAAGGGCGGAAATAGATGAGAATGTTATTTTAGAAGATGCAAAAGCTTTTATTAAGAGTACTATTTCTGTTGAAGAACATACAACTTGGACAAAAGATACAGTCATAAGTGAGACAATAAAAACTTATGATCTTGATGGTAATGTTAATGGGTACATTTTAAATCTTAAGACAGATGAAAAGCCAACAGGGTATTTTCTAATTGAAGCTTTCGATGGAGTGAATACAAGTATAGAGGAATTTGGATATGATGGACAATTCAGTATTTTTGATAATAAAACAAATAAAAATATAAGTGAAATTATAGGTGAAAATAAAGTAATATATACAGGGAATAGAGGCTTCTTGGTAGAAAAAAATGGCGAGTATTTCAAATTGGTAGATGGACAGAAGGTTGACACCACAAAAAAAGAACTTCAAAAAAGTTATAAGAAAGCGATTCAAAATTAATATCACGTCAGGTATATCATATGTAATATGTGCCCTGAGGGTAAAGGGTAATATAAAAGCTACACCAAGGATTGAAACTT
>DAMAVY010000391.1:0-1073 GCA_032077725.1 Clostridium sp.
CTAGTTGCTAATCATTATTCAGTTTATAAAGCAATAAGTGGTGCAATGGCATTGGAAAAGTTCGAGAAAAATAATCCTGATTTAGTTGTGTTAGATTTAATGCTTCCGGATACTGATGGATTGACTGTGTGTAGAAAAATCAGAGAAGTATCAAATGTACCAATTATAATGTTAACAGCTAAGTCTGATGAGGATGATATTCTTACTGGTCTCAAGTTAGGTGCCGATGACTATATGATTAAACCATTTAGTCCCAAAGAATTAGTTGCGAGAATACAAACTGTATTGCGCAGAACTGAGACCTTATCAAATCCTAATAAGCTTTCTTCAAGTAATGGGGAATTGATAGTATATCCTGAAAGTCGCCAAGTTTATCTACATCAAGTGGAATTAAACCTCACAACAACTGAAGTTGATATTCTACACGCCCTAATATCCACACCTAATAAAGTCTTTTCTCGTAGTGATTTGATAGAGAAAGTTAAGGGAATAGAATTTGATGGACTAGATAGGAGCATCGATTCTCATATAAAAAACTTAAGACATAAAATTGAGAATGATGCTAAATCACCTATGTATATTTTGACAGTCCATGGTACAGGATATAGATTTGGTGGCCACTAATGAGAAAAAGAACGATAAAAACTCAATTAGTTCTTTCCTTTTTAGCAATCGCAACATTAATAATAGGATCGATTAGTTTAGTCGCATTAAGTTTGACGAACAATCATTTTAGTAAATACGTAGAAGAGCGACAAGAAGATTTGTTGAATCAGTATGTATATACAATTGATTTATTGTGGTTAAATAGTGGAGAAACATGGAACAGCGAGGAACTTGCAGCACTATCTGAGAAAGCATTAGAAAATAATATTTATTTTTCTATAGAAGACGAACAAGGCAACATGGTTTGGGAACTTAAAGGAAAAAATTTGAAGTCAGCACAGGACAAACTGAAAAAAAATGCCTTGAAAGTTTCTGAGAAAAAAAGTGTGAAACTAGACGAAACAATAGAAGCGAAAAAGAAGTTAATTAATGATGGAAACGAGTTTGGAAAAGTAACGTTTTATTAT
>DAMAVY010000391.1:1083-1576 GCA_032077725.1 Clostridium sp.
GAGCACGATGCCTTGTTTATCTCCAGTATGAAACAAAGTTTAATGTATGTTGCTATTGCAGCTCTTCTTGTATCATTTATACTTGCTTCGTGGATCTCTGCTAGATTAGGATTACCACTAAAGCATGTAAGCGACTTTACACATAAATTAACCCGTGGGGAATATGCTGATAAAATCCCACAAGAAACTTCAATTATTGAAATTAATTCCTTGATTGATTCCCTAAATGATTTAAGTAATCAGTTGGAGAAACAGCATGGACTTCGAAAAAGATTAACTACTGATATTTCACATGAATTAAGAACTCCATTAGCTACCCTTAAAGGCAATGTGGAAGGAATGATTGACGGAGTCTGGAAAATAACTCCCGAGCGCCTACAATCTTGTTATGATGAAATAGATCGTCTAACTCGTTTAATTGGAAATATAGAAGTAATCAACAAAATTGAAGCAAAGTATGATCATTTAAATAAAACTGAGTTTAGCATATATA
>DAMAVY010000391.1:1586-3448 GCA_032077725.1 Clostridium sp.
AGCAAATTTGAGTCAAAAAACCTTCATGTTGAAATCCAAGGGGATAACATCAATATATCTGCAGATAAAGATAAAATGAACCAAGTTGTTATCAATCTTTTGAATAATGCTATTAAATTTACGCAAAAGGATGGAACCATTAAGTTTTCTATAAGTAAAAATAAAGACCATGTTCTTTTAATTGTTGAAGACAACGGCATTGGTATAGAAAAAGATCAGCAACTTCATATTTTTGATAGATTTTATATGGCTGACCCCTCCAGAAGTAGAGCTTTAGGGGGGCAAGGTATCGGATTAGCTATTGTAAAGAGCGTTATTGAAGCGCATAAAGGTAGTATAACTGTAAAAAGTAAATTAGGTCTAGGAACTAAATTTGTTATAAAGTTACCATTTCAATAAAGGAGGAGAGTTATTTGTTTCAAAAACAGATAAAAATTGCTAAACTAGTATGTGAATGTTGGGCAAAAAAAATATTTTTTCAACTGATTTCGATAGATAGTGTCGAAAAAGTTCATTTAGATATCTTATCAAATTCTGTAGTAATCTTTTCTAAGAAGGACTTATCAATAGCTACAATTAAAAAAGAAGTTTTTGGATTACAAATTTATGAGATGACCTAAATGTGATTAATTAAAGGAGGATGAAGACAGTGAAAAAGATGACAAAATTAGTATTTGCAAGTCTTGGAATTATTGTATTTTTAGGAGCGTGTAGCAATCAAAGTGAATCGAATAATTCTAAAAGCACAAACGAGGAATCGACTTCTACAGCGTCTAGTGAAATGAATAGTATGGAGGGAATGAATCACGAAGGTATGGTTCCTTCTTCAATGAAAGATGCTGCAAACCCTAAATTCCCGGTGGGAAGTAATGTTATACTGCTAGGCGATCATATGGAAGGGATGAAAGGTGCAAATGCTCAAGTTGTAGGGGCCTTTGATACTACAATGTATGAAGTAAGCTATGAGCCAAAAACTGGGGGACCAATGGTTAACAATCATCGATGGGTAGTACAAGAAGAGTTAAAAGATACTGAGACTGTAGCAAATGAGGGCGATACTGTTATCTTGAATGCCGATCACATGGATGGGATGATGGGAGCTGAAGCAAAAGTAGATAAATCTATTACAGGAACTGTTTACGTTGTTAATTACACTCCAACCGATGGTCAAGAAGAAGTTAAGAATCATATGTGGGTAACTGAAGATGAGATGGAATATGACGAAAATAATGAGTAATTTTATATACTAAACCAATAAGCTGGTACATGGCCTTCGTATTCTCAACATGAGGAATATGAGCTCTTTGTTAATAAGGACTGATGAGTTGTGCAAAATCAAATCTGGGTCAGAACGAACCTCATTCTGGCTCAGATTTTTGGCTCTTCGACATTTAGTGCTGGTAGAGAGACAACTGAAAATTTAGTCATAACCAGTTAGGCAGAGTGCTTAACTGGTTTTTGTTTTACTTGGAAGATCAAGCCTTGAATGAGATAAATTCTTGCTCGAAAGTTGTGGAAATTTCGATAGCCGTAGGCTACTCGTTTTATCACTTTTATCTTGTTATTTGTTCCTTCTAATGCACCAGTACTATACCTGGTTTTTAAAGCATATTGAATCCCTAATTTGTATTTATTTAAAAACGTCAGCTTCTTACAAAACCATTGTGGAAGGCATTGATCTAAGCTGTTGATCGTATCGAAAAAACTTTGGTTGTCCTTGTGTTTAAAGTGATAGAGGAGGAGCTGGCAAGTCTCGTAAGCCCTGGTTAATTGCTCGTCGTAACTCAAAAGCTCATCGACCATCGCTTTTTGCGTCATTGGTCTGCGAAAGGATCGATCATATTGATAATCGGAACTATCCA
>DAMAVY010000392.1:0-3441 GCA_032077725.1 Clostridium sp.
TTTTTCCATTAATGTATTTCCTTGAGCCTTTTTAGCTAGAGCCATCATAAGACCTAATGCTATAGATAAAAAAGCTGAAGCTATTACTCTATACTGTGGTGGCATTAAAAATACTATTGTATGACATGGTATCCAGAAAAATGGAATGGTTTTTAACATACTGAAACCTATAAGAGTATTAAAATCTACTTCTTTAATTAATTCATATATAGTTACTTTTTTCATACCTCTAAATTTAGCATCAATATATGAATCACTAAATTTATGAAATAAAAACATGAATGGTGCAAAGGTAATATTCATTATGGCACTTGTTAAAAATGCATGTCCAAACTTTGAACCTTGAAAAGGTAGCTTTCCCGCACTTTGTGCAGATAATACACCTTCTGAATATATTGTAAATGATAAAGTTATCATCATGCCAATGATTCCCCATATACATGCCTTAAATACTAGTCCTTTTGGTCTTTTCCACTGTCCTGTCAAAATTCTAGCTCCAAGTAAATCCCCCATAGTTGCCAGTATAAAAAACTTAAAAAAGCCACTTATATATGGATAAGTCCCTGTTATATACATAAAAGCTTCTCTAGTATCTGGTATTCCTAAAACTAAAACCCATATTAATAATAATCCTCCCCATAAGTAATCCCCTAATTTCATAATATAACTCCCCTCTTTTCTGCCAATATTCTTAAATTTAGTATACTCAGATATTATAACGTTTTCATAGCTTTTTATCTATAAAAATTTCCACTTCTCAGAATCTTTTCTGTGAGTTGAAAATATATCTTTATTGTGTTACCATAATATTACATTAATTTATTTTTATGTAATATTATGTGGTTGTCCATATATAAATTTATTACTTATTTTTTAATGTTATTGATATTTAGTTTCAATAAATAAAGTATGAAAAAGGAGGATTATATGTTTAGACATAAAAAAATTAATCTCAAATTAAAATCTAAGTTGAATCAATATATAAAGCTTGAAACAAAAGATGATTATAAAGCGTTAATTTTAAAAATAAAGTGGATTACAAGTCAGTCAAAGCCTGTTATATCCTTTCTTATTGTCACTATTATAATAAATATCATTCTTTCCCTAGTTGGAGTATATAATGCTATAATTTCAAAATCCCTTATTGATGCAGCCATAAGTGGTGAAACTGTTAAGGTTATTCAGTGGCTTATCGTGATGGCCTCTATAATGGTTGGGAAAATGATTATCTCCCCTATTACCTCCTTTATGAGTACTAGAGCTTCTATAAAATTGACTCAAGGTATGCAGCAAAAACTTTATAAGCATATTGCCTATAGCGAGTGGCTTGAAGAATCAAAAATTCATAGTGTAAATTTACTTACAAGAATAACTGCTGATGTAGGAACAATATCTTCTACTATTTTAGGGACTATCCCCAGTATTATCTCATTATGTGTTACCTTTATTGCTTCACTATCTACTTTAATCTACTTTGCACCGTCAGTGGCTATTGCTGCCATACTAATTGGTCCAATATTAGTTATAATAAGTAGAGCTTTTAGTAAAAAATTAAAGCTTCTTTATAAGCAGATTCAAGAAGAAGATATTAAATATAAATCTTTTATTCAAGAATCTCTTCAAAATCTCATGATAGTAAAAACCTTCTGTATAGAGAAGCTAAATTTTGTTAAGATGGAAGAAATACAAGATAATAAATATAGATTAGCTATGAGAAATACAAAACTTGGAGTTATGGCTGGAATGTCAATGAGTTTTTGTTCTTCTCTTGCCTACTTTACCATTTTCTGTTGGGGAGCATTAAATATATCTAAAGGAATTGGAACCTATGGCACCTTTACAGCAATGCTTCAACTATATAGCAATGTTCAAGGACCAATTTCGGCTCTTGCAAGTACCCTTCCTTCTCTCATAGGGTGTATAGCAGCTACAGAAAGACTTATGGAAATTGAAGAAATGACTCTTGAGGATACTAATGTACCAAAGATTCCTGAAACTATTAAATCTCCATACATTAGCTTTAAAAACGTATCCTTTAGATATAAGGAAGGAAGTCCAGTAATAAACAATGTATCCTTTGAAATAGCTCATGGAGAGATTGTAGCCCTAATTGGTCCTTCTGGAGAAGGTAAGACAACTTTAATAAGACTTTTGCTCTCTCTTATTCACTGTGATGAAGGACAAATTACCCTTGGAAGTTACAGCTTAAAAAACAGAAGTGAAATGGTACTAAATAGAAATCATAGAGAGCTTATCTCCTATGTGCCTCAAGGAAATACCCTCTTCTCTGGAACCATAGAAGATAATCTTCGCTACGGTAAAGATGATGCTACCACAACTGACCTTGAAAAAGCTACCAATGCAGCCTGTGCCTTAAGTTTTATAAATGAATTAGATGATGGCTTTCATACCCGGATAGGAGAAAAGGGTAGTGGTGTTTCAGAGGGGCAAGCTCAAAGACTTGCCATAGCAAGGGCTCTTTTAAGGAAAAGACCTATTCTCATCCTAGATGAAGTAACCTCCTCATTGGATATTGATACAGAACTCAATGTTCTAAATTCTATAAAAGAACTAAACCATCATCCAACTTGTATTATAATAACCCATAGACAATCAGCCTTAGCTATTTGTGATAGAATCTTCAAGTTAGAAAAGGGTGAACTAAGAGAGATTGACAATAATATAGTATTAGAAACTGCGATAAATTAATAAGTAAACCACCCATCCTTTTTTCTGATTCTATATTTGATCCATACACTTTAAAGTAATACCTATCTATCCGAATTCTATCTCTCACCTATAACTTAATTCTAATATAAAAATATCTTGGTTAATTATAATTAACCAAGATATTTTAGCATTATTAAGAATGTTTTCCTACGTCATAACAACAACAATTTCCATCTCCATGTTCTGGACATCCTATTGATCTAAAATGACCAACGCCATTATCGTTTCCAGCATGTTCTCCATTACCAGTCTTATGGCAAAGATGTTTTTGTGCGTTACCATTACTACTCATAAATGTGCTCATTACTCCATTAACAGCAGTGCATGTGCAATCTTCAGTTTCAGTTTTAATTGTATCTAATTCTAACAATTTGGGATTATTCCAACTTTTCTTTTCCATGAATCCAACTCCCTTAAATTTTTTTAATTATTATTTATTAATTAATATACAAAACAAATAATACCATTATTAATGTATTACTTATTTTTTATTTTATGAAAATTTATCTTATAATAATTATCTAATTTGTGAACTTTGCAACTACTGCATATTGATCTCTAAATTCTCCACCTGTAAGATAATAAGATCCACAGCGTATCCATGCGTGGGCAATAATTTCATTCTTTCCATCCTTTCTCACACCTAAATAAATTGTGGTTGATATTCCTTTCTTTCTCATCATTCTTTGAGCAGTAAGAGCTTGAACGAGG
>DAMAVY010000393.1:0-3435 GCA_032077725.1 Clostridium sp.
TGCAATAGGCAATTCATTTTTTACATCAAAAGTTACTTTCCTCTTATCTTTTAAATCTTGTCCTCTTTTTTCATACTTAGTTTTTCTTACTTCCATTTCTGACCCTTGATCTGTAGGATCAGTCCCTCTCTTTTGTCCATAAGTTCCAAGTATTTGTGATTGTCCTATTTGTGATTGTCCTCTTTCCTCTGTTCCTTTTGGTGGATCCATAGCAGCAATATTGGGATCTATTTGAGGATTTGCATTTCTTGCTTCCTCAGTATTTATTTCTGCTATCATACCATTTAATTCGGCTATTTCATTATTTAATCCATCAATTTCATTTTGTGCATTTCTTATCTCCTCAATTTTTTCTGTAGAATCGACTGTTTTTTTCAATGCCGCTTTTCTTTCTTCTTTTGCTTTTAATAATTTTAATAATTTGTCTTTCATTAACATTCACTCTCCTAAAATTTTAATAATGTTTGAACTCTTATTCTTTCAAGTTCTAATTTTCTTTTTTCTTTATCATCTTTGGGACTATCCAATCCTTGAGTTCTCGCATTATCCAATGCAAGTTTGGCACTATCCAATGCCTCTTTATCTCTACTAGATGATATATCAGTACCATCATAAGCTGGAAAGCTTACAACGGAGACTTCCACTACTTTATTTATTGATTCTATGTGACGAGTTGGCATATCTGTTTCTAGTCCTTCCCATCTTTCCTCTGCTACATAAAAAATAAAACTCATACCATCCATATCCCCTCTAGAGATTGAACTATATAAGCTTTTAGCATCTGTATTATTTTCTACATCTAAGTTAGCTCTAACTGCTAATCCTATATTATCAACTTGTAATTGTAATGTAGAATTTACATTGTTATTCCTTGACCTTGCAAGTGGTATATTGTCTAAATCATGGTTTACACTTAGCAACACATCCTTAAAGTCCGTATTATCAAAAGCATTTCTTTCTATAACTTCATTAAACCATCCTCCGATATTTGTAACTTGCCCAAATACTGCTGCATGCCCACTAATTACTGTTTGATTATTGTCTTGATTAGGTTCAAATGCTCGTAAATCTGCCATGGCAAAATTACGTTTTGCTTTCTCTCCTGTTCTGGGTAAATTTTTAGCCATCTTAGTTCCTCCTAACTTTCATTTTCTGTGCTAGCTTCTACTGTATCTTCTAAAATTTGTTCTGCATCTTCCTTGCTTAATCCAAATGATGAAGTTATTATTTTGATTGCTGCATTTTTACCTATTACTCCATCTTTATATGATTGAACAACGCTAATAAGACTTTGTACTTGTGCACCATTTAATTTATTACCCGTAGTTTCCTCTGCTGCACTTACAATTTTTTCTTTTTGTTCAGTATTTATATTTATACTCGTTTCCCCAGTACCTGCTTTAGTCATTTGATATTGACTTGCTATATTTGTATCAACATAATTTAAACTTATTGTCCGTCTATTCCCTGTTCCATCTAGTAATGGTGCATATCCCAAGACTGCAAGTTTTTGATCATCAGTTAGTAATCCTTGTGCACCTGCTATATTTAATAAATCAAGTTTTGACTTTGTACTTAGATACATCATATCTTTTTGATAAAATACAATCTCATTTCCAACATTTAATTCTCTTGTACTAAACATACATTTAGAAAATGCTTGACCAAATCTTATTAATATTGGTTCTAAAGTTTTTTCATAAAATGCCTGGTAATCATCATCCGAATATACCCCAGTTAAGATTGGAATTGATACTCCAAACCAATTTAATACTTTATCTTGTAAAAATTGCATAGTATCTTTATCTATTAATTTAGGATCTACATTCAAAGGAATGTAATCACCCTTCAAATCTAATGCAACTATACCTGAAGTACCACTTTCAATAGCATTATCTAGTCTTTTTCTTTCGGCCTTTTGACCTGCATCATCCATCATTGTATTTATTTTTAGTATTCCTCGCAATGTCAAACTACTTTTGATTGCCTTTCCTATCCCTTGTAATGCTATATCGTTTATTTCTAATACCTTAAGTAATGCAGCATTGTCTGGTTGCCCATTATTTCCTCCTCCCATTATGTCATTTAAACTAAATTTCTTTCTTATGTGAATTACATCCTCATAGGGTAACGTATATTTTTCCCCATTACTAAAATTCAATTTAATAAACATAGTGCCAGTTGGTTCTTGAAGAAATGTTACTTCATTAGGGTTTAATGGATAAAATCCAGTATAGTATTTTTGCTTAATTCCATTTTTATCAGTATAAGTATCATAAGTTGGATAAATAAACACATTGTAATTCATAAATAGCAACCATATGCACTTTTCAATAAATTCTGATGTCGTCATTAGTGAATTGGGTGAAAATTTCAAAAGTCTATTTATACTACTTTTAGGTATTTGTTGTAGCCCTTGGTTATTAGTAAAAACATGTTTAGGCTGTAACTTACTACATTCACTAGCTATAACATCTATACAATTTTGTACTATATCTGATACGTAAATGTTTTTTCCGAACTGGCTAAAGGCTGGATAACTGCCGTCAAGCATTTTTGCATACTGTAAATTACTATTTGATTTGTTATTCTTAATTAAACTCTCCAATAACATCTGCTATCCTCCCTTCTTTGCAATAAAAAAAGCAAATGCAATAAAACAAATGCCTAATATTATATATCCTGCAGGTATAAATATTTTAAATACTCCTATTGATAATAAAATAATGCCTATTATTAATAAAGCATCATCTATACATTTTGAAATTATCTTTAAACATTTTTTTAACAACTAATCACCTCCTTATGCAGTTCTTTTTACTAAATCTAAGAATGTAGGTCTATTATCAATATAAACTCTATAACAAATTATCATTGTTACAGCTCCATCTATCTTTTTATTGTCTTGTCCTTGTACTTTTACCGCCATTATATCTTGTTTAGAGTTAATAACAAATGCGGTATTTTCAAGGCACCATTTATCTACAGGGTTATTGTTGTAAATTATTAATTTCTTTTGTAAGTCTTTTTCAACTAATCGCATTGGTTCGCTCATGGTTCCAAAATCCTGATTAATTCTCGTACAATCAAAACCTAAGCCTTCCATTTCTTTAGTCCAATAAACAGCTGACCATTTATCATAACCTGTCATAAACACTCTAATGTTATAGTCCTTATATAATTTATAAAACCATGCTGTAACCATTCTAAAGTCATTTTCTCCACCAGGAGAAACTGTAATCAATCTTTGTGCTATCCATTCCTTAAATTTAACAAGATCTTCTTTTGATAAATTCTCTAGTTTAGATTCCGGAATGAAATATTGCTGATAAAAATATTTGTGATCGTCTCCTGGTTTCATAAGCATTATTCTTGCACTTGTTAAATCCCCTGTTTTACTTAAGTCTCTAGCTCCTATAGCAAAACAATTTTTAA
>DAMAVY010000394.1:0-3434 GCA_032077725.1 Clostridium sp.
AAATTACCTACCCTCACCATTCGCCATCCGTGGCTCAGGGCTCGGCTCTTGCCTTCCGTGGCAAGAGTTACGGTAATTTCACTACGCTACGGCTAAGAGTATCTACAATCAAATTTTTAATTGTTTCTACGCTGCTTATTTTTTTACACTGCGAAAAATTTTCATTGGTGTAAATTGTGTTATTTATTCATTTTTTACAGTATGATATAATTGTATATAAATACAATTTAAACCTTAATGGGATATTATAAAAATCGGTTCGCAAATTGAAAGTCCAAGAAAACAAGGAATTACTAAATTATTGAGGGTGGGGAATTATAGTGAAAATATTGGAAATAAAAGATATTCATAAGAATTATGGGGACCAAGCAGCTGTTGATGGAATTGATTTAAAAATTCAAAGTGGACAAATTTATGGAGTACTTGGGCCAAATGGTGCTGGCAAGAGTACACTTATTGGAATGATTTGTGGGCTAATTAAGAAAAATTCTGGTGAAGTTGTTTATGAAGAACAAACTAATAATATAAGAAAGTGGAAAGAGAACATTGGAATAGTTCCTCAAGATTTTGCACTATACTTAGATTTAACGGCAGAGGAAAATATTAGCTTTTTCTGTTCTTTATATGGGTTTAAAGGAGAAGAACTAAAGGCAAGAACAGCTAGAACATTAGAATTTGTAGGACTTACGGACGTTAAAAAGAAAAGAGCTTCTCAGTTTTCAGGAGGTATGAAAAGAAGGCTTAACATTGGATGTGCAATAGCTCATTCACCTAAGCTTATTATAATGGATGAACCTACAGTAGGCATTGATCCTCAGTCAAGAAATCATATATTGGAATCTGTATTAAAGCTTAGAGATGAGGGAGCTACAATAATTTATACTTCTCACTATATGCAAGAGGTGGACGATATTTGCGATAGAATTGCAATAGTTGATAAAGGCCGTGTTATTGCAGAAGGAACTAGTAGTGAACTTAAGAATTTAGTAGAGGGCAAGAATATATTTAATATAACAGTAGCTAAAAGAGTTAATGGACTTGAAGAGAAAATCAGTGCAATTCCTGGAGTGGAAAAAATCACATTTTCAGATAATGAATATAAGATTTCTACATCAAAGAGTAGTAATTTAATAGGAAATCTTGTCATGGTAATTTCTGAAAATGGAGGAGATATTAAAAATATTGCAAGTGAATCACCAAGCTTAGAAACAGTGTTCTTAGCATTAACTGGCAAGAAGTTAAGAGAGTAGAGGGTGAGTAAAATGTTTTTATCGATGCTAAAAAAGGAGATTGTACAATTTTTTAGAGGAAAAGGTAATATTTTAATGATGTTTATTTTCCCTATAGTTTTAATAACTGTTCTAAGTGTTGGACTAAAAGATATGATGAGTGGCAATTCTGATATTTTTGGTTCAGGGGATGAATATAGTGAAGTTTATTATACAATAGAAGAAAATAGTAAATTTGAAGAGGGATTTATGTCCTTTAAAAACGGGGTTGAGGATAGCATACATGTTAAATTAATTGAAACCTCCAGTTTAAATGAGGTAAAAGAGAATGTAGACAACTACGATGCTTTGCTACACATTAACGTAACTAAGGATGGATATGAAATTTATTCTTCAGCAAAAGGGGAAAAGATTCAAGGTAAAATTTTAAGAAGTATTTTTGAAGACGTCCTAGAACAATATGCTATATTTAATACCATAGGGGAGTATAATCCACAAGCTCTTAAGACTCCAATTTTAAATAAGTATGATGAGTATGTTACAAAGGAAGGAAATGAAGGAGTTAGAGGTGTATCATCATCAGAATACTATACCTTTGCAGAACTTGCATTAATAATATTGTATTTATCTTCTATTGTTGGAGAAAGTGTTTATAATGAAAATAAACTCAGGACTATAAATAGGATTAAACTTTCAAAGGTAAATGAAGGTAGAATTATAATGTCTAAGGTTTCTCTTGGAATTATAGTTGGAATTATTCAAACCCTATTAGTTTACGCTTATACCTCACTTGTTTTAGATGTAAACTGGGGAGAAAATACACTAAAGTTTATTGCACTATTTATTGCTTTTAGTGTATTTGCATCGATGATTGGTGCAATAATTGGAATTGTAGCTAAAAAAGACACAACAGTTTCAGGAACTTTAAATTTTGTAATTATAGGAATATGTTTCTTGGGGGGATGTTATACCCCGATTCATGTTCTAGCGCCAATGCCTATAATTAATAAATTAATGTATTTAAGCCCAGTATATTGGATAAATACTGCTACAAGTTCCATGATTTGTGGTATAAATTCTAAAACTACTTACTTAATTGCTTTAGGAATACCACTTGTAATTTCTGCCCTATGCTTTCTACTTTATTCCTTCATTATAAGAAGAAAAGGAGGGCTTGCAAATGATTAATATAATGAAAAATGTGTCAAAGATTTTACTGAGAAGAAAAAGCTTTTTGATTACAACCTTTGTGTTGCCAATAGTACTAATTTTCGCTTTTACAGCATTATATTCAAGTAATTCCTCCTTTGGGGTAGCAATACTTAATGAAGATGAGGGTAACCTTGGAGCTGTAGTGAAAGAGCGAATTTCAGAAATGAATGGATTTAAGGTAAATGAAATTAATAAGGATGAAAATTATAAGGAAGCCATGATATTTAATAAATATAATATGGTTGTTAAGATTAATAAGGATTTTACAGAAAATCTTTTAAAAGGTGAAAAAAGTGAAATAAAATATAGTGCAATTACTGAAAATGAAGGTACAGTAACAGTAAACATGGTACTGGAAAATCAAGTTAAAGCCTTAGAGTTACTTTGCAATAATATAGATGTAGAAAAAGAAGGCATAGACGAAGTTATAGAAACTTTTAAGGATTCTAAACCAGATTATGAAGTAATAAATGTTAAGGAGAGAAAGCCTAATATACTTAATTCTTTAGGCATAATCTTTTATATGATTTTTATATCAGCTGGCCTATCCTGTGGATTCTTACTTGAAGACGAAAGGGAACGTACAAAAGATAGAAATATTATGGGCAATATTGGGGAAAAAGAATACTATGGTGGTCATTGCCTTATTTACTTCCTTTTATCCGCTGTTCCGGCAATTGAATATTATTTCGTAGGTAAATTGTTTGGTTACGAATTTGGATTTAATGATACTATAATGTTACTTGTACTACTCTTAATAGGTGTTTTGCTTTCCGTAGTATTTAATATAATGCTAAGTTCTTTAATAAAGAACAAAACAATTTATGGTATGGTAAGTGCAACCTTAATACTTCCAGTATTCATGCTCAGTGGATCATTCTGGGAATTTGATATGATGAGTGAAGGACTACAAAAGGTTGGAAATATGCTTCCACCAAGATGGATTTTCATGGCAATAGAGAAACTTCAGGCTGGAGAAGGAGTTCAAAGTAC
>DAMAVY010000395.1:0-1979 GCA_032077725.1 Clostridium sp.
TCTTGCTTGCCAACTAATATTTCTGCTATCTTCATAGTAGTAGCTGTATCAAATACAAATAATACATTTCCTTGTGCTTCTCCAAGAACCCTAGCAATTACTGCATAAACTACAGTTTCTTCATCCGCTCTATTAAATATATCTTCTAAAGAAACAATGTTCATTCTTGGTACAGATATTTGAATCTCCTTACCTAAAAGTTGAGCCATAGCTGTAGCTGCATTTCCAAGTCCAATATTCCCAACTTCTCTTAACGCATCTATTTGTAGTTCATTAAATGCCATAGCTTCCTCCTAAACAAGTGTTGCTACATCTAAGATTAATGTTACATGCCCATCGCCTAAAATAGTAGCCCCAATATATTCCTTTGTTGATTTTAAAATATTGCCAAAAGACTTAATAACTATTTCTTTTTGTCCTAGCAATGAATCCACCACTAAAGCCACATGTTCTTCGCCAACCTTAGCAAGTATTACATACTTTTTACCATAGTCTACACTTTCAATATTTAATTTATCATTAATTCTAACTAATTTAAATACTTTATCGTTATAAACTAAAACTTCCTTGTTGTTTGACTGTTTAATATCATTTTCGTCATATTCCATAACCTTATCTATAAATCCTAAGGATATAGCCATAGTTTCTGTACCAATCTTCACAAGTAATGATTGAATGATTTGTAAAGTTAGTGGTAATTTAACAACAAAGCTTGAACCTTTTCCTACTTCACTTATTACATCTACAGTACCACCCAGGCTTGAGATTTTAGTTTTTACAACATCCATCCCTACCCCTCTACCAGAAACATCGGTTACTACTTCATTGGTGCTAAAGCCCTGAGCAAAGATTAAATTCTTAATATCGCTCTCACTCATGCCCTCAGTGTTAATTCCAACTCTTTCAGCTTTGGCTCTTACTTTTTCCACATCTATTCCATTACCATCATCTTCAACTCTAATAACAGCCTTAGTGCCTTCAGAATATGCTATAAGTTTAATCTTTCCTGTAGCAGGTTTTCCTCTTTTTATTCTCTCTTCAGGAGACTCCACGCCATGATCAGCAGCATTTCTAAGTAAATGTATTAGTGGTTGTCCTATTTCTTCAATTACAGTTCTATCAAGTTCTGTATCTTGTCCTATAATTTCAAAATCAATTTCTTTATTTAGTTCAATTGATAAATCTCTTATCATCCTTGGGAACCTATTAAATACTACATCTAGTGGAAGCATTCTTATCTTCATCACTAAATCTTGAAGATCTGTAGTAGTTCTAGCAATCTCCTCTAAGGTTTCATTTAATTCAGTAATTTTATGATTAGAATTAATTTGTTCAAGTCTAGTTCTATGAATAACTAGCTCAGATACCATGTTCATAAAATTATCTAATTTTTCCAAATCAACTCTTACAGATTGTCCAACTCCTTTATTTTTATGCTTTCCAGGGGCATTATTTTCTGTAGTCTTTTTCTCTGGAGTTTCAATACTCTTAGCACCTATATTCTTAGTTTCATGTAATGTTGATGTATTTTCTTTTGTTACTGTAGACGAAATTTTTTCGTTTTTACTTACAGTTTGATTTTGTGCTGCACTTACCTCATTTTCACTTGTAGCTGCAACCTCTGCATCTGCCACTGAATTATCCTTTGAAACCTTACTATTTTTAACAATATCACTGATATCTTTAACTACAACGTTTCTGATTTCAGAAATACCATTAATAGCATTTTCTATTATCTCATTTGAACTTTCTGTAATAAATATAAGATCTATGTCCAAATCAAAGTTTTCACTCTCTAAATCCTCTAGTTCAGGGTTAGACTTTATTATTTCTCCATACTCTTCCAATGTTTGAAATAAAATAAATGCTCTTGCTGATTTTAATATGGTTTTTTCATCTAAATTAACATGAATATGAAATCCATTAAAATTTCTTTTCTTAGCTTCCTTTAAAGTATCCAAATCATACTCATCAAGACT
>DAMAVY010000395.1:1989-3433 GCA_032077725.1 Clostridium sp.
AATTCATTATTTTTTTCATTCGCTGTATTATTATTTTCAACCTGTTTTGCTGATATCTCTGTAGAATTTACTTTATCTTGTCCATTTGCTACGTTTTCAAGTTCAGTTACAATATGTTCAACAGGAAGATCCCCATCACCACCATCAGTGATATCGCTTACCATAGATTCTAAAACATCTAAGCAACTAAATAATATAGTTACAGCTTCGTGGGTTACCGTTAGCTCACCTTCTCTAAACTTAGACAAAACGTCCTCCATTTTATGAGTAAGCTCAGCCATCCTAGTATATCCCATTGTAGCAGCCATACCTTTTATAGTATGGGCAACCCTAAAAATTTTATTTAGTGTTTCCATATCTTCAGGATTATTTTCAAGTATTAATAATGATTCATTTAATAACTGTAGATTTTCACTTGACTCTTCTAAAAACATTGATAAATATTGAGAAGTATCCATTTTTATCCTCCTTATTTTTCTTTTAGACTTTATTATAGTTTTTTATAAATAAATGTTGAAAGTTTCTCAAAGCCTAAATTTTTGTATCCATATATGCTTTCAGTAGCACCTATAAAGAGCAGTCCCCCAGATTTTAAAGCTTTAGAAAACTTTGTATAAATCTTGTCCTTCACATCATTAGTGAAATAAATAACTACATTTCTACATATAATTATGTCAAAGTTTCCTTCATAATCATCTAAAATAAGATCGTGTTTTTTAAAGGTTACTAATTCTTTTACTTCCTGGTTAATTATGAATTTATCATTTTCAGATTTAAAGTATTTTTTTAGTTGTATATCTGAAATATTTTTTATTTCTGCATTACTGTATTCACCAGCTTTTGCTTCATTTAAAATATTTTCATCTAAATCTGTAGCTATTATTTTATGCCTTCCCCTTGGGCTAAGCTCTTTAAGCATCATAGCCACTGAATAGGGTTCAGAACCAATAGAGCAAGCAGCACTCCATATTTTTAGGGGATTATTATAATTCAGTTCACTTTTAATAAAGCTATTTAATTCCACAAACATTTGAGGATTTCTATAAAATTCTGTAACATTTATTGTTATGTAATCCAAGAACTTAATTCTTACAGTTTTGTCTTTTTTAATCAAAACCATATATTCATCCAAATTATTTGCACCGCATCTAGACATCATTGTAAGTATTCTTCTCTGAAGTTGGTTAGGTTTATATCCTAGTAAATCTATATCAAACTCCTGTAGTACAAATTTATAAAATCTAGTAAAATCCATTAAATTTTCACATCCCCTAGTACAATATTAGTGATTCTATTGCCAATATCATAGAGTGGAATAACTTCATCCACCATATTAGTTTCATAAGCCGCTTTCGGCATCCCATAAATTACACAAGTAGATTCATCCTCAGAAATAGTAATTCCTCCTGCTTTTTTTATGGTCGCAATTCCATTGGCTCCATCT
>DAMAVY010000396.1:0-3394 GCA_032077725.1 Clostridium sp.
CAAAACCAAAGTATTGAAAGTAATGTTAATAATAATGAGAAAAATTCAAAATTAGAAAATAAAAATAGCATTACTCTAAAGAAAAATAATCCGCTTCAAAATTTAATTGAGCAAAAGCAAAATATAACTGAAAATAAGCAAAAGTATTTAGATACTGCTCTAAAACAAAATGAATCTCCAGATATTATTAAAGAAAAACTAGCAGAATATGACAAGCTAGTTTCTGAAATTGACAAACAAATAAATGAACTTAAAATGGAAGAGCAAAATAAAGCTATGGGTACTGAAGATAAAGTCAAAGCAAAGGATAAACCTAAGGATAACTCAAATGAAGCTCAAACAGAAACAAATCCAAAAGCAGAAAGGAGTAGGGAAATGATGGATAATCTTGTGAGTCTTTCAAATAATATGACTACAGCAAAAACCCTTTCTGCTGTGAAAACTTCGGCTTCTAGCGAAAAGTCAATTTTGGAAAATGAAATAAAAACAGATGAAGGAAGAGGACTTAATCCTATTCATAAAAAAGAACGAGTATCTAACTTAAGTGACAATATAGAAAAAATAGAAAAGAATATAGGGGATAGCCTAAGTAATATAAATAATAGTATTTCAAATAATTCTAACACTAATTCTCAAAATGTTGATAAATCAGATACTGATAAGGATAATTCTAAAGGAACCGCCATTGACCAAAACATAGAGGAATCCCAAAACGATTTAACAATAAGACAGATTATTGATAATTACAAAGAAAATGCTGAAGATAAAACACACACACCTGGTGAAAAATTTAATTCTATCGGATAGGAACCTTTAACCTGTGAAAATTTATTCACAGGTTAACTTTATTTTGTATCTTAATTATGTTAAATGCTATAATTTGTTAGAAAGGACGGTGATTATACATGTTATCAATAGCCATTTGTGATGATGATAATATACAAAGGCAATGTATATTAGCTATGATTAATAGTTATTTAAAATCAATTAATAAACAATATAAATCATATGAATTCACTAGCGGTGAAAATTTACTTTCATCTACAAATAATTTTGATATATACTTTTTAGATATACAGATGGCCAATCTTTCTGGGATAGATACAGCAAAAAGAATTCGTTTAATGCATGAAAAAGCCATAATTATATTTATAACAGGCTTCAAGGATTACGTTTTTGATGCTTTTGATGTAAATGCTTTTCATTATATTGTTAAACCCATTGATGATAATAAGTTTAAAAAAATATTATACTCTGCTATAAAGTCATTATCTAAAAAAGAAAAGTTTCTTGTAGCAAAAACTATTAGTTTTTCATCTAAAATTTATTTAAAAGACATAGTATACGTAGAGTCTGCTCAACGGAAAATTAAAGTTCATACCACTTATGATGTGATTGAATATTACTATAAAATATCTGACCTTGGAACCGAACTTTTAGAAGATAACTTTTTTAGATGTCACAAAAGCTATATTGTAAATCTTAAATATGTCCAAAGCTTTGACAATACCTTCATAACTCTTAAAAATTCTGAAAAAGTATATGTTTCAAAACATAAGTTAGCAGATTTTTCAAAGGCATTTATGTACTATCTAAAAAATGAGGAGTTTTAATATGGATTATAATTCAATTGCGCATATTGTTGAAGTTTTACCTGACTATTTAACCTTACCCCTCTTATACATAATTAGATATTATTTTTATAGAGATTTTTTAGGTTTTAAAAAGAAAACTTGGTTTTATATTCTCACTTCATTACTTTTAGTTGTATTTGACTTATTTACTATCAATTTGATACCAAAGGTTTTTAAAATAATTTTAAGTAATATTTTATTACTTTTTACAGTTTATCTTTTATGTAATGGAAATCTTATAATAAAACTTTATGCTATCATAGTTGAAAATACTATCTTACTACTTACTAGTTTAATTTATTTACCATTTGATTTTTGGGTTAGTCCCATAATAAATAATATTGAGGTATCTTTTAAACAATCTATGATCATAAATTTTACCCGTAGCACTATTTTTTCAATTTTAAGCTATGCAATCTTATATGTTATATTAAAGAAAATTAGTGATTATATAAGTTTAAAAGGTAGGATATTAAATTTATCTCAAGGCTTTTATTTACTCATTCCTTGTTTATCAGGTTATGGACTAGCATTTATCTTTTATCTTGTTCAAGAAATTAAAATAGATAATAAAGTATATTATTTACCATATCTATCTCCTAAACTTTATTATATTCTATTACCTTTTATAAGCTGTCTATTTTTGACATCTATACCAATTATGGCTTATACTTTTAAAAATATGCTTGAATTAGAAGATCAAAAACTCAAAACTTTACTTGTAGAACAACAATTTTCACTTCAGCTAAATCACGTCAAAAACATTGACGGTATCTTTTTAAGCATAAAAAAAGTAATCCATGATATGCATAATCATATTTCTTGCTTAAGAAATTTAGCTGATCATAACAATCTAGAGGAAATAAAAAAGTATTTACATAATATAAGTGAAACTGCAGATAAATTAGATTTTAAAATTAAAACAGGGAATCCTATCTGTGATGCAATTATTAATGAAAAATATAATATTTCAAAGACCGAAGATATAGACTTTAGATGTGATTTTATTTTCCCTTCAAAAACTTCTGTGGAATCTATTGATTTATGTGTAATATTAAGTAATGCTCTAGATAACTCTATTGAAGCTTGCCGAAAAATTACAAATCCTAATATTGAAAAAAAGATATATATAAAATCTTACATGAGAGATCTATATTTAATTATTAAAATATCTAATTCTACTATGGAGAAACTTAGATATATTAACAATAAAGTTGTAAGTACCAAATCAGATATAGTGAATCATGGTATTGGTCTTTCAAATATAGAAGATACAGTAAAGAAATACAATGGTGTACTTGATATAATAGAAGAAAAAAATTATATTACTCTTTATATTATGATTAAAGTAAAGTAAGAAAGCCATCCACATAAGTGAACGACTTTTCTATTATCTAGCTGCTGGCACTAGACCAATTTTCTTTTGCATCTTTCTTAAAGTCTTTGTAGCTACATAATTTGCTTTTTCAGCTCCAGCTTTATATATTTCTTCTAGTTTGCTCTTATCTCCTAGAAGTTCCTTAACTTTGTTTTGAACTGGTTCAAGTTCTTTAACTATAGCCTCTGCTACATCTAATTTAAACTGTGCATATCCTTTGCCACTATATCTTTCTTCTATTTTTTCTATAGATATACCTTCAATAGTACTCAAAATTGTCATTAGATTTTTTACTCCAGGTTGTTCATCACAGAATTTTACTTCTCCAACGCTATCGGTAACAGCTCTCGCAATTTTCTTTCTTATTACCTCTGGTGGATCT
>DAMAVY010000397.1:0-2099 GCA_032077725.1 Clostridium sp.
TGATGCTGAGGCAATAAGCCAAGTTGATAATGATAAGTATAATATGTGGTGTGAACTTATTTTAAAATGTAAGACTGCTGGAATTGAATGTGGAGGTATCCAGAATTCATGCCTTAAGTTATTTGAGAGTAGGGAGTATTCATTGGATATTCGTGAAAACCTAGTACTTATTATGAAAAACTATTCAAATATATTGCAAACAGTTAATGAGGAATATATAAAGCTATGTAAAAAGTTGGAGTTTGAGATGAATTACTCATTTACATGTGTTAATAATATTTATGAATTAGCTAAAGTAATGGCAAATACGCAAGATGTATATAAAATTGTTCTTAATAATAGTGCTATAGATATGCAGGATGCTGAAATAAGAAAGGTAATTAAATTTGGTATTTCTAAGGAAATTATTGAAAATGAAATTTCACAGCAGTTTGAATCATCCATTTGGAATTATGATGTACAAACGGCGATGCTACAGTGGAAAAAGGCTGATGTTTCTTGGTTTTTATCAAAAGCAATTAATCAGAGTAAACTAGTTAAGCAATTGAAATTATATGCAAAAAATCCAAAAGACATATCCAAAGATATAGTTTTAAATATTTATCACAAACTAATAGATTGTGGAGAAAAATGTAAATATATTAGTGAAGTAGATGCAACTATTTCTGGACTGTTTGAGGGAGCTTGGATAGGAGCAAAGTCAAACTGGAATATATTAAATAGAATATATGATAGCTCATTTCAGCTTCATAGTGTCATAAATAAGTTAGCTGCCAGTCAAACAGCCAAAGAGAAAATTGTGGATAATGTAGTAGAGATTACTTATTACAAAGATGTTGATAAGGAAAACATGGACAATGAAATTAATAAATTTATCTCTGATATGGGGAAATGCCTACAGCTAGAAACATTGTTATTTGAAGAATATAAAGTACAACTATCATCTTTACGTAAAGAAGAAAACTGGTTTTATAGTAGTATAGAAGCTTTAAAAACATGGAATGAAAATATTGATGGACTTAAGGACTGGACTACATTATTAATTCAAATGGATGAGGTGAAAAATAATGGATTAGGTAACGTTATTGATGCATATACTGCGGGATATATTACAGAAGCAGATATGTTAGAAAGTTTTGAATGTAATTTATGCTTTGCATTAGCAATGAAAACCATAAATGAAACACCGAATTTAGCAAAATTCCAAGGTGCACAATTTGAAGAGACTGTTAAAAAATATAGAGAAATAACAAAAGATTTTGAGATATTAACTATAAAGGAACTGGTGGCGAAATTGTCTGCTAAAATTCCTAAGACTTCGGCTAGTATAGCAAATTCATCAGAAATTGGAATCCTGCAAAAAGCAATTAAGAGTGGTGGAAGGATGATGTCTATCAGAAAATTATTTGATAGTATCCCTGTATTACTTAGAAGAATGTGTCCTTGTATGCTTATGAGTCCTATATCCGTTGCACAGTATATTGATCCGAGTTTTCCTAAATTTGATTTGGTTATTTTTGATGAAGCATCACAGCTTCCTACATGTGAAGCTGTAGGAGCTATTGCTCGTGGTGAAAATGTAGTTGTTGTAGGTGATCCTAACCAACTACCGCCTACAAGTTTCTTTTCATCTAATCAAGTAGATGAAGAAAATTATGATATAGAAGATTTGGAAAGTGTACTTGATGATTGCTTGGCATTATCAATGCCACAGGAGCATTTATTATGGCATTATCGTTCTAAACATGAAAGCTTGATAGCATATAGCAATGCGAAATATTATGATAATAAATTATTTACATTTCCATCTCCTAATGATTTAATTTCAGAAGTAAAATGGATACATGTTGATGGATTTTACGATAAGGGAAATACAAGGCAGAATAGGGCAGAAGCTGAAGCAATTGTTGAAGAAATTGTACGGCGTTTAAATGACGAAAATTTGCAGAATGATAGTATTGGTGTAGTAACTTTTAGTTCAGTACAGCAAAGCTTAATCGATGATTTATTAGCTGATGCATTTAGAAATGATCCTACATTAGAAAAAATTAATGATAAATCTGCCGAACCAATAATAATAAAGAATCTTGAAAATGTTC
>DAMAVY010000397.1:2109-3386 GCA_032077725.1 Clostridium sp.
TCAGGGTGATGAAAGAGATGTTATACTATTTTCTGTTGGCTATGGCCCAGACAAAAATGGAAAAATTTCAATGAATTTTGGTCCACTAAACAATGATGGAGGGTGGAGACGATTAAATGTAGCAATTTCAAGAGCTAGAAAGAGTATGCTTGTATATTCTACAATTAGGCCAGAGCAAATAGATTTGTCAAGAACTAGGTCAGATGGAGTTGCTGGACTTAAGGGATTCCTTGAGTTTGCTGCAAAAGGCAAAAATTCCTTAGTAATTCGAAGTGGTCAAAGGCAGGAAAAGAATACAACAATTGAGTTAATTATAGCAAGCAGAATAAAAGAATTAGGATATGAGACAAAATGTAATATAGGATGTTCAGAGTATAAAATTGATATAGGCGTCGTTAATCCTAAAAATTCTGATTCTTATATTCTTGGAATAATGTGTGATGGAGATAACTATAGGATGGCTAATACTGCACGTGACAGAAATATTTTACAACCAAGCGTTTTACATGGCTTAGGGTGGAATATATATCATGTTTGGGTTCTTGATTGGCTTGATAGCCCTGATAAGGTACTTGAGAAAATCAAGGTAGCCATTGAAGCTGCAATGAAAGGTAAGAAAGCTAATACTATAAAAAAATTAGTTAGTAAGAATTCAACAATTAAATTTGAACAAGTGGTTGAAAGAGATGACATAAATGAAAGTCAAATTATCTACACACCATCTAATCTTGATATAAGGGGAATTCAGGAAAATTTTTATGATAAGAATACAACAAGTAAAATTAAAGAATGTATTTTGCAGGTTATTGAGAAAGAAGCACCTATTAGTCGTAAATTGTTGGCTAAACGTGTCTTATCAGCATGGCAGATAACTAGGTCAGGTAATAGAGTGGATGCTATTTTGGAAGAGGTTTTGCAAAGTATGAATCTTAAAACTAGTAACTCAAATGAGACTACTTTTTATTGGAGAAATGATCAGAATACTGAAACCTATTGTAATTACCGAATTGCTAACGATGAAGGTGAAAAACGTAGTATGGATGATGTATGTGTGGAAGAAATTGCAAATGGAATTAGGGTAGTTATGAATAATCAAGTAAGTATATCTAAAACGGATTTAATTAGAGAAACGGCTAAGGTTTTTGGATTTACAAGGATGGGAAATGTTATAGAAACAGCTGTTGCAATAGGAATAAAAGAAGCTAATAAAAGGGGAACTGTTGAATTGTCAGAAGATGGTGAAAAGATAACATTAAAAGATTAGTACAAGAGCTGTG
>DAMAVY010000398.1:0-3361 GCA_032077725.1 Clostridium sp.
TCAAATCCGTATTTTATATTATATCGATATAATAGTATTCTGTTTAAAAAATATATAACTTTATTTTTATCTCTATAATAAGAACACCTACGATGTGTAACTATAAATTTAAAGCTAGGGCTTATCAATAAATTCTTAATATAATACTTAATGTTACTTTTCCCTTCTAACCTATATAAATCAGCCTTTATCATTCCTTTCAACTTACCTTTGTTCATAGTCACACCTCATTAATTACTAATTCCCTCATATAATTTCTCTATTTTCTCGCAATAGCTTTCTATATTGTAATTATCTTTTATAAATTCGTATCCACTATTACCAAGATCAACTCTTAGTTGCCTATCATTCTTTAATTTTCTTAATTCATCCATAAAGTTTCCATAATCTCCAGCTTTCACGAGACTTCCTCGATGAGAATTTATAACTTCGCTAATGCTTCCAACATCCATAGCTACTACAGGTATTTTAAAAGCCATTGCCTCTAGAAGTACCATTGGAAGTCCCTCATATAGTGAAGGCAAGAAAAATACATCTATAATAGGATAAAATTCATATGTATTTTCTTGAAAACCAGTCAATATAAAAAATTCCTCTAATCCTAATTCTTTTATAAGTAACCCAACTTCTTTTTCTTGTGATCCACTTCCTACCAATAAAATCATTGCATCATTAAAACTTTCTTTGTAATTTTGAAATTCCTTTATAAATGGAATTATCCCTTTTTCTTCATCTAATCTACCTACAAAACCTAATACTATTTTGCCATTAGGAATACTATATTTTCTAGTTCCTACATCACTTTTAGGCGTATCCAAACTTACTATTTCCTCTACATCCATAGCATTAGACAATATAGATATTTTCTCATCCTTAAGATAATTTGTATTTTCTTTATAAAAATCAAATACAACCTTACCACAGGCAATATTGTAATCATATTTAGGTCTTAGAAATTGATCAATGCCTTTATTAATACTCCTCTGACATAACCATTGATAGCAACCATGAATATGGGATATTACCTTTATGTCTAGTCCATATAACCTCTTTACTAAATAAGCATATATCGAAGCATTGTTATCATGGGCATGAACTATTTTTATATCATTGTTTGTTATTATATTCCTAAGGGACCTTATAGTTTTTAATACTTGTGTCCTCGAAAAGCTCAATGAGTAGGTTTTTATATTATTATCTTCAAAGGTTTTTTTTAGCTTGTCCCCTCCACATATAACAACTGGATCATACTCTCTTAAATTTTTACAAATTAGAAGTGCCATTTTTTCAGCACCACTTAACTTATTCATTGGTAATATATGAAGACATTTTTTCATATCCCTACCTTCCTTCTGTTTTTAATACTTTCTTTGTGAATTACTTGAATCTTGCAGCAATTACTACTCTACATGCTTAAAGGCTTTTCTATAAAATAAGAGCTTTGAGAATCCAAGGAATCATATACCCCCTCAATATCCTTTAATATAGATCCAACCTCATACTTTTCTATTTCCCTAGGTATATGAAAGTTTCTATTTTCTTTTAGATAATACTTTTCTATAGCTCTTGCAGTGCCTTCATAGTCCCCTAGATCTACAAGATTTCCTATACCTTCATTTTCTATGAGATCTCTAGTGCCTCTTATCTTAGTACCTATAACCTTTTTACCCTGTGCCATAAACTCCATTATACTTCTAGGTAAACCCTCCCTATAAGAAAGAAGTATGCCAATGTCCGATAGGTTTATAAGCTCAGCTATATCATCTCTGAAGCCTAAAAAAAATATACTTTCTTCTATTCCTCTTTTAACTGTCTCCCCCTTTAATTCGGATAGCTTGGCTCCTTCGCCTACACAAATTGCTTTAATTCTTGGATATTTGTTCTTTAACATCTCTAAAGCCCTTATAAGTTGCAGCTGGTTTTTATTTTCATTTAATTCAGCTATCATCAGTATCACAAAGTCATCTTCCTTTAGTTTAAGCTCCATTCTTCCTGAATTTCTTTTTTCTAGTTCAATGCCACTATATGACTTTAATTCAATTCCCACTCCATTAATTAAAAAGCATTTTTTAGGTTTTAACCTATTTTTAGTTATTTCATAGTCTTCTCTATTAATATTTATTGTTACATCTGTGAATTTTGTCATAAGCCTTTCAATGGGATAAAAAATATACCATGCTCTCTTAGGAGCCCCCTTATAAAAATGATAACCATGGGCTGTATATATAGTTCTAATTTTCGGAAATCGAAGCTTTAATAACCTTCCATATATTGAAGCTACCGGTGTGTGTACATGTACTACGTCGTATTTATTTTTCTTTTGAATGGACTTTAACTGTACAAAAGCTTTTAGATTTCTTATATCTAATGGATTTCTACAAAAGGGAATATTATATATATTAACCCCCATAGATATTAGTATTTTATCCATAGGCTTATCAATAAAGCATGCACAGTCCACCTTGTACCCCTTATCTATTAGCATTTCTATATGTGGAATTAAAAAAGCATTAATTGTTCTACTCACCGTTGTTACGTACAATATTTTCTTCATAAAACGCCCCACTCTTTAAAACCTTTGCTGGTATTCCCACAGCAGTACTATATTCTGGAATATCCTTTATCACAACACAACCGGCTCCTATTATAGAACCCCTGCCTATAGATAAATTTTGAATTATGGTGGACCCTGATCCCATAAGCACCCCTTCTTCAATGGTATCTCCTCCTGAAATATTAACGTTCCATAAAAGAGACACGTAGTCTTTTACTACTGAATCATGTCCTATTCCACACTTCGGGCAAATTATTACATGTTCCCCTATTTTTATATCTGTGGTCAAAATTGCTCCTTCATAGATTATTGTTCCATCTCCCACCGTCATGAAATTGTGAATTAACACCCTTGGATGAATTAATGTTGCAAATTTATACTTTCCTTTAAGATTCATGACAATTCTTTTTTTTATCCCATAATTTGCTATGGCTACCACCACATAAATGTCACTACTCAAGTTATTTAAAAACTCAACATTTCCTATAACTCTGTGTCCATTTAAAACCTTCCCTAAATTCTTTGGATTGTCATCTAAGAATCCAATTACATTCCAAGTTGGTCTGAAATTATTTATTTGATCAATTATCAATGTAACCTCTTTCCCAATTCCTCCTGCTCCGATTATGACAATCTTTTTCATAACTTTCCTCATTCTTCACTTTATCTTTAATGTCTAATATATATAAGTTCAATTTCCATCCCCAAAGATTTCACATATCAATCTATATTTGTAAAATTTGTCCCTACAGTTTTACTTTTGTTTTTTCTAGAACCTCTTCCTTTAAATATTCCCTTTACCTTTGG
>DAMAVY010000399.1:0-3350 GCA_032077725.1 Clostridium sp.
CACTCGGCTGTTAACCGATAGGTTGGAGGTTCGAATCCTCTTCGCGGAGCCATTTATTTAGTCTTACATTGTTAAGGCTTTTTTTATTTTTTGATGAATTTATACAAGATTTTTCATTCAGTTATGGGTTATTGGCGACATAAGTCTTTAAACAATTGTTGCCAATACAGCAATCACCTTGAGTTGCTTAAAGATTCTTTTGTATTAATTTAGATGTAGTAACATAATACTCAAATAAATTTAATAGATCCAATATTAATTGTCATTGTTCTCAGTATTTATCATTAATGAATCTCCATTAGTTTTAATAATAATGTTACCATTTATATCAGTCCTAAGAATTTTAGAATTTACTTCATGTAAAGATTTTAAGGTGGTTTTACTAGGATGACCGAAGTCGTTCCCCATACCACAGCTTATTACTGAAATTGCGGGGCTTACATTTCTTAAAAATTCTTTGGAAGAGGAAGTGTTACTACCATGATGCCCAACTTTTAAAATGGTAGAATCAATAGGAGTGTTTTGGGATAATAAACTAGATTCAATAGGTTCTTCAATATCTCCAGTAAGAAGAAGTGAGATGTTTTTATTTATATATTTTACTACCATAGAAGAGTTATTTAGATTCTCATCGGAAGTATCTCTAGTCCAGAGAAATGATAGTGAATTATCAGGTGATAATTGTATTGTAGTGTTATTATTAGGAGTTTCAACAAAAATATTTTTACTTTTCAACATTTTTATCATATTTGAAAAATCAATCTCATTAGAAGTAGCTTTTGGCATTATAAATTTAGATATATTAAATTTATTTATTATATCATCCATGGAACCAATATGATCTTCATGAGGATGAGTTGATATTACATAGTCAAGATTTTTAATTTTATATTTTTTTAGATAAGAAATAACTTTATCAGAAGCAGTATTTGGTCCGCTATCAATTAGTATGTTAAAATTATTATTTTCAATTAATATACAATCTCCTTGTCCTACGTTTATAAAGTGTATTCTTGTTTCATAGTCAGTAAGAGGAGAGATGAATTTTTTTTTGCTTATAAAACCTAATAAGAAACACAAAGCAAATAATATTATTGATATAATAAGAATTTTACGATTTAAATTAGTAATAAAATTTTTCATGAATACCTCTCAGAAGTGTTTTGTGAAATACAATACTTTGAACAATTTAAAAATATTAATATCTCTATCTATTTAAGTATTGACATGATTTTCACTAATATTACTAATAGTAGACATATAAATGATGAAAATATTATGATTAAGTAATGATAAATGAAAATAGCTGTCGCTACTTCACTAAAATATTTATTACTGTTATAATTATATATATATTAAAGAGGAAGTGAGCTAATTGAGAAAAGTAGGATTTGCAATAAAATTTATATTTAAAATGATACATATTGCACTTAAGAGAATTACTTATTCATTGAATAAAAATAAATTCTCAGAAAAAGAAAAAGAAAATTATCTATATAATTTAGAAAATGATTGGGCAAATGCAACGATAAGATATTCGGGGCTAAAGGTAGAAGCAATTGGTATAGAAAATTTAATTGAAGACACTTGTTTGTACATATCAAATCATCAAAGTATGTTGGACATTCCACTTATAATGTCAAACCTAAATAGTGCAGTCGGCGCAATAGGTAAGATTGAATTAAAAAAGGTACCTGTAGTATCTTTTTGGATGGAGGAATTAGGTTCTGTATATATGGATAGAGAAAACGGCCGTGAGGGGTTAAAAGCTATACTAATGGCAGTAGATAAATTAAAAGGCGGGAGATCTATGCTTCTTTTTCCAGAAGGAACAAGAAGTAAGGATGGACACTTGAATGAGTTTAAAAAGGGTAGTTTAAAGCTTGCAGTAAAGGCTAATGTACCAGTAATGCCAATTACAGTAGATGGAACCTATAAGGGGCTTGAGGGTAAACCAGGAGATATGAAAGCAAAAATTATTTTTCACAAACCTATTTACATGGAAGGATTATCAAAAGAAGAAAAAAATAACTTATCATATACATGCATGGAAATAATAGAAGAACCAATTAAGAACATTAATTAAAAATATGATAATAGCATGAAAAAGCTTCAAAGTTGTATTATTACTTTGAAGCTTTTTTTACAGTTTTATAACAATAAAAAGCATATTATTTCATTGTTCAATTGTTAGTACTATTGATTTAAGCCTTGTCATAGCTTCTATACTGTATTTTATACCTTGAGTTCCCATACCGGAAGATTTAACCCCTGAGAATGGAAAATGATCAGGTCCTCTTTCGGATTTATTATTAATTTGAACGACACCAACTTCTAATTTGTTTGCTACATAGAAGGCATCATTAATATTTCTGGTAAATACACTAGATTGGAGACCATATTGAGATTTATTTGCCATTAGAATTGCCTCGTCCATGTCTTTTACTCTAATTATTGGTAATACTGGTCCAAAGGGTTCTTCCCAAGCAAGTCTCATTTCACTGGTTACATTATCAAAAAGGGTTGGATGTATCAAATTTCCTTCTCTTACGTTACCACATAATAATTTAGCACCTTTTTCTAAAGCATCTTTTATAAGTTCTTCAATAAAATCTGCTGAAGATGTATTAATTAGTGGAGTAATAGTTGCGCCGGATTCTGGTGTGCCAACTGTAAGTCTTTCAACTTCTTTTAATACCTTAGAAGAGAGTTCATCTGCAATATCTTCAGTGACTAATATACGCTTAATAGCTGTACATCTTTGCCCAGAATAACTGTATGCACCTGTAACAATTTCTTTTGCAGTTTCATCTAAATCTGCATCTTTTAATACTATGGCTGCATCTTTACCGCCTAATTCCATCATCATAGGAACCATGCCAGCGATTTTAGCAATATGTTTGCCGACTTTAGTAGAACCAGTAAAGTTTATAAAATTAATATGGTCATTAGTAACAAGATAGTCACCAATTTCTGAGGATTTGCCTGTAACAGAGTTTAATACTCCATCAGGTATTCCTGCTTCTTGAAAAATTCTAATAAGGTGGAGTGCACTAATTGCACCTTGAGTTGGAGGCTTTAGAATAACACTGTTTCCACCAACCAGTGCAGGTGCAATTTTTGATGCTGATAAATTAATTGGATAATTAAAAGGAGAGATAGCTAGAACTAAACCAATAGGAACTCGTTGAACTAAGCTCATTTTATTCTTTTTAAATCCAGGAAAAGTATCAGCGGCTATGGTTTCACCTTCTAAATGTTTACCGGCATCTGCTGTAAATCTAATAAAGTCAGCAGTACGTTTTACTTCAGAAATGCATGAATTAATATCTTTACCTATTTCTTTCATA
>DAMAVY010000400.1:0-3348 GCA_032077725.1 Clostridium sp.
TTTTCCATGCAAAACCAAGCACCGGCCCTACGTCACTTTAGCCAATTTTCCAATCCAAGATCCGGCACATGCCGGGATTTTTTTGTCACACACCACGCATCTAACGATGACAACCTTCAAATCCTTATGCTGTAAGGGTTTGGGTAATTATTTTGTGTGTTAGAAAGCTGCGCAGAAAAAAGCCCATTTTTTAAAATAAGTTATTGATTTTATTTATTAATTTGCTGCGCTCTTATCTGCGCTCAAAAAACCAATAAAAATGCTCTAAGTAATTGTTATTTAATGGAAAATAGGGTGCGCACCTATCTGCGCTCGAAAAATGGAAAAAAACAGCATAAGTTATTAATTTATATAGATAAATACCCTGCGCAGTTATTGAAAATCAAGTTTGCGCAGGTAAAAGCTATAAAAACAGCATAAGTAATTGAAAATTAATTAAAATAATCTGCGCACTTTTCGATAAGCAACAAAATTGTCAATTCGGTCAATTTAACAAATTATAAATGACCTATTTTTTAGGAATTTAAACCTGTAAAAGCCACTCAGTTGATAGATTTTAAGTGAGGTTTTAAAACCTAAATTGAATTCTTATTTTAGGCGTTAAAAGTAGTTAAAAAATTGAGAGTTTTCAAAATCAATGAGTTCTTTATCTATTTTCTACAAAAGTTCTCACAATGGATATTCTTCAATATTCAAGCGATGAAGTTTAAGACAAGATATTGAGAACTCTTATTCTAGGAATTGCGATGAGCACTAATATCACCACCACGACAAATACAATAATGTTTCCGAGGGCTTGTACTCTTTGTCAATCAAGAAAAAATGTACAGCATTTTGCAGGACTGTTGCTATGCGATCAGTGCCAGGAAAACATCAGGCTCACGAATTCAGGTATTTCTCCGGCCAATGATGAAACTGAACAAAAAGCTCATGACTAATTTTGACTAGATAATTTTTAGTTTGCATTTAGTGATGTCAAATAACGAGAATTTATGAATAAAGTCAAAGTGTATGGTCAATTACATAAATAAGTAAATCTTGAATAGACGGATACGCCTATAGGTTGTTTACTTCTGCCTCTTATTAGTTGTTAAGGCTTTTGAAACTTCCTAAGAGGAAATGAATATGAAATTTCTGATTGAGTTGCTCTTTCCTTGGTTGCCTTTCTTTATAATAGGTCGACCTTTTGCAGCAATGATATGTTTGTTTCTTCAAGTTACTCTTTTAGGCTGGCTCCCAGCTGCGATCTGGGCTGTTCATGCTTTATTGCAAGATCATGCAGACCAGGAAGCAAAAGCAGCTTTATATCACTAAGTTTATTTAACTCTCTCCTAAGCATTCTTGGAATTGCTACTGTCAAAGCTCATTGAATAATGAGCTTTGCTTATTTCGTATAAGAGATTTTATGTTAAATATAAAATTTTATATGAGAAAAAAATTCAATATTATTGAGGTTTTAGTAATTATCCCTATAATTGCAAAAAAAGTTTTATGGATACCTTGTAATGAAATGTACCAAAGGTATTAAAGCATGCCTTTTTATAGGTCATTTTATTGGATGTTTCATACTGCTTTGTGTATTAAATTTTGTTTTAAGTATATGGCCGTACTATCTTCAGTATATAGTGCATAGAGCAACAGTAACGGATTTCAGCATAGACAACTTTAATTTATATGTCATTGGATATACTTTATTTTTAGTTGTTATCACGTACTTTGCCCCAATCATTAAAAAAGAGGATCATATTCTTTGGTCTCTTTTTGGTGTCACATTAGCAATATTATTTGTTTTCTCAACAGCATTCTTAGGGTTTGAATATCATGACTATATTACGAATGGTAAAAATTACTCTAAAGAACTGAAAAAATTTAGTTTTTTTATGGCAAATATTTTTATTGGGTTCAATGTTTTTTTGACATTCTGTATAGCAGTTGTGCAGTCAGTTAGTTATAGTTTATCAAAAATGAAAAAAGTATAGGAGATGGCTATGTCTGGATTCTTACTCACAGGAATAATAGTTGCTGCTTTGGTTTCTATTGCATCTATGGGGTTAGCAGTATCTTTACTTTTTTCTAAAAATAAAGAGCTTTTGAAACAAGTAAAAGAGGAATTTTTTTCAGAGGATAAGACTTCAATTAATAATGCTATAGCCATGGTGGAATCAGAGATAAATGTTTCAAACGAGAACAAAATTTCTGAAACATCTAAAGATATATCACCGAATGATTTTTTAGAGCTTATTAGTCCATTTGAGTTAAAAACGAAAACAGGTTTTGTTTCTACTAGGTTTTTTGGTTCAATTTTGGCAACAACTTTAGATGTAAAAATCCAAAAAACTAAGCCATATAGTGCTCAGGTATTAAGGAATATCAATCAAAAAGCACTTGATACTTCACCGTTACATGAAGTATCAAGACCATCTACATTCTCTGATACAGAAACATTTGTTAGAAGATATTCATGAAATTAGAAAAAATATCGGAAAGAATCTTTTTTTCTACCATAAAGATGAATCTTGTAACTAAAGAAGAAACGAATGTTATCGCAACAGGATTTTTTGTCTCAAAATCAATAAATAAGGATGAATTTGTAATCTGTTTAGTTGCATCGAAAGAGTTAATTGATAATTCAATTGCTGCTTCTTTGGTATTTCATGAAGCTATAGATCAGGTAAATTTGGATGTAAATGAGAAAGAAAAAATACATATCCGTATTGGTGAAAGTGATTGGAAGGATATGTGGTTTTCTTCAGATAAGACGAATGATTTTGTAATAGCACCAATCATGCCTATAGTAAATTTTATAGAAGGCCAATTAGATAAGTTTTGTTTTTTACAACCAATTGATTTAACAAGTATTTCCAAGGGTGAGCAATTAAAAGATATCTCGTTATCTGAGGATATATTATTTCTTACCTATCCAAATGAAATTATTCAAGAAGATGAATATATGCCAGTTCTCGGCAGAGCAAAATTGGCAACAGCATTATTTAAGGACTTTAATGGTAACCCAGAATTCCTAATCCAATCTCCTGATACATCGAATACTTCTGGAAGTCCTGTATTTATTCTAAATGAGGGATCTTTTATGACAAAAAATGGACAGGTTTTAGGAAATAGATTCCTTTTTCTTGGAATAATGAATGGGTCTATCTCAAATGGTTTAGCAAGAGTTATCAAAGCTAATTTATTAAATAGTGTAGTAGATGAATTTGTAGAGAGCTTAATCAAAGATTAATGAAGCTTTTTCTCATTAACATAATGGTCGTTATGCAAAGTGAAAAATGGGAGCTTATAGCTCCCATTTTTATTGTTAGACATTGAATCCTATATGTTTTCCTGTTGGAA
>DAMAVY010000401.1:0-1811 GCA_032077725.1 Clostridium sp.
AAAGAAATAGCTTTAAGTTCCCCTAAATTAGATAAAAATGATCCCCCTTTAAACAGTACACCTCTCTTAGCTAAATTAGAAATCGCTGATAAAGTAGCTGGTACCGCACTAGCTGCTAATGCGCAAGGTGAAGATGAAATTAAAAATACAATACTTCGATATAAAGTTACATTCCAGCTCCATCCAAAAACTGTTTGACCCAAGACCAATATAAATGGGAAAATCATCAATACTAAGGTCACATACTTGGGCTCTAACCTCTTTATGGTTGTTGCTGTTTTACTCAAATTTTTCTGCGATTGATCAACTAGTTTTAATATTTTTGCAAATACAGTATCACTACTATCTTTTGAAACTTCCATAACAAACGAACCGGTACCATTAATTGTACTTCCGAATACATCGTCACCTACTGTTTTTTCTTTTGGAATACTTTCACCGTTTATAGACGACTCATCGATTGATGTTGTTCCAGAGATTATTTTTCCATCTGTAGGCACTTGTCCTCCATTTAAAACTTGCACTTTATCTCCGACCACTAATTGATCAACTGACACGACTTCAACAGAGTTGTCAATTGATAGTCTTCTGGCTTCCGTGGGATTTAGCTTTAGCAGATTCGTAATTTCTCTCTTACTCTTACCCTCTGCGTAATCTTCTAAGAAATGTGCTCCTGCAAAAATCAAAATTAATAGACCAGCTTCCTCGAAACTGCCAATAATCATTGCAGCAGCTGCTGCTAATACCATTAAAAAATGAATATTAGGCATAAATTTTTTTGTTTTCAAACTATCTTTTATTGTATCTCCAAAGCCCTCTATGATTACATGGTACCCTGCAGAAACCACCGTAATACTAAATAACATGTTAGAAAGTATAAGTAGATCTTCTCCTAAAAATAGAGCAATTAAAAATGCGATTAACCCAATGAAGTAAAAATACACTGGGATATTCCCATGGCTGTGATCGTGTTCTTCATTATGTTTATGCTCAGTACCCCCATGGTTACTAGTCTCGTTTTTAAGAGAATGATTTTTGTTGTTGATTTCATCTTTGTCCATTTATATTACCTCCTAAATATTGTTTATGATTAATCATAGTTTTTGAATTCTTTGTTTTCATTTAAAATCTCATCCACATTTCGCCGATAAAAATCATGCTCTTTCAACCACTCCTTAAAGCTACCCTCAGATAACTGATAGATTCCTTTTATTTCTTGGTTATTGAAACCTAAGCTAAGTAATTTTAAATATTTTTCTAAAGTTAAGTCTCCAATTTTTTTGTTTTTGGAGCTATATCCTAGAAACTGTCCCAACAACTGAATTTCTTTTTTTAGTTCTGTATGATCACTATCTAACCAGTTAGGATTTTCATTTAAAAGCTTAATCAATTTTCTCCGTATTTCTTTTTTTCTTTCTTTTGACATCTTACTCATCCTTTAGTTAATTTAATAATATTATAAATGACCAATCACACATATGTCAAATCATTCATATGTTTTTTTAAAAAATACGGTTTTTCTTCTGTGTAATTAGCTTCGACCGATTACTTTTGAACATATAGTACCAATTTTTACCTAAATTTACGTCGATATCTAAACCACATTCTATAAATGAGATTAAACTATTTTGAAAAATATTGAAATAATTATCTAATTTATATTCTTTATACTTTTCTTTAACGTATTAAAAGTTAATTCTATTACTTCGAATAGTTTAAAAAAAGGTGTATAAATCAAATGAAAAATCTAGCGTAATAAAGCATACTGCCTTAAACACTAGATTTTTCTAAAACAAAAAAATTTGCAATTC
>DAMAVY010000401.1:1821-2935 GCA_032077725.1 Clostridium sp.
TATAAGCCTATATAAGTCGCTGGGTCCACAAAACCGGACCACAATCCTGTAGACATGCCCAAGTGAAGGTGAACTCCAGTAGAATTACCCGTCGTTCCCATCCCTCCTAAGTATTCTCTTGAAGAGACTGACTGGCCTACTGATACCGCCGGTGGTGTACTCATATGCATATAATAACTATACATACCGTTAGAGTGTTTTATAATCACATGATTTCCAGTAGACGGTCCATAACCTGCCGCAACAACTTCTCCGGAATTAATTGAATAAATCGGAGTTCCAGTAGATCCGGTAAAATCTAAACCGTCATGCTGATTTCCAGAATATCCTGTAGGATCTGAGCGAAACCCAAATCGGCTTGAAATATTAATAGAATCCAGAGGCCTAGTCCAACCATTATTTGACGAACTAGACTCCTCGGTTGATGGAACATCTTTTTCTTTGGAAGACAAATCTACGTTGCTTTTTTCTTCATCCGATACAACATTTTCTTCAGATTTACTTGTCTCGCTTGGATTTTCTTTTATTGGTTTTTCATCAACCAATTCCGCATTCTCTGCTGAATTATTATTACTTGTCTCTTGTTTCTTAGATACTTCCAAATCAGCCATTCTTTTAGCTTCTTCTTCAATTTTTCGTTGCTTTTCCAAAGCCTCTAAAGCTAATTTCTTTTTCTTTTCTGCCTCATCTCTTTCCTCAATGAGTTTCTGTTTCTTTTCTTCTTCAGTATTTAGGGATAAGGATAATTCAGCTATTTCTAATTCTTGTCCCAATTTGATATCTACTAAGTTTCTCTGTTTCTTATCTAATTCAGAAGATTGATCTTCGATGTCAGCTAGTTTTTTTTCTAATTCTTTTTCAAGTACAACACTTTTTTCTATATCCATCTGCTGTTGTTCCACTATACTATTACTCGCGTTCATAATCGTAATAGAGGCAACTGCTTTATTTATTGCATCACTAATAGATTCTGAACTGAGTAATGTCTCCATTAAACTATTTGATGAATCAGAAGTTTGAATATCTCTAGCTTGATTTCTTAGTAAATCTTTTCTTTTGTTAATCTTTATAGTGAGCTCCGTTATTTCTTTAGAAATTTCATTTGCTTTTTTTT
>DAMAVY010000401.1:2945-3343 GCA_032077725.1 Clostridium sp.
TGTAACTGATTTATTTTCGAGTATTTCTTTAATCTCGGCATCAATTTTCTTAATTGAATTATCGGTATCTAACTTTTGCTCCTCTATGGTCTTTGTTTCTTTCTTTATAACATCAATTTTCTGTTCCTGTTTACCGATCTCATTGTCTAGATTCTCCGCATATGCAGAAACCACTGACATAGAAAACAACATTAAAATACTGGAAATAAAAATATTTTTTTTCACAAACAGTTCTCCTATACTTTTAATAAATATTATTTATATAAAGCATAGCAAATAGAACAAATAATATTCGAAATAATAGAATTTAAAACAAATAGAAACAAATAGAAATATTTTGTCATATTTTTGAAATACAAGTAACCGATTTTGATAGTAATCCGATGGATACTCAACAA
>DAMAVY010000402.1:0-3322 GCA_032077725.1 Clostridium sp.
TTACTACATGACTTAATTTTGATGAGTTAACACATATAAATAATTTCTTTAAACCTGTTAGAGAAAACGTTTTAAAATCAGGTCTCCTAGATCCAAAGGTTTTGACTCCTCAACCAGAAGGACTTACAAACCAAATACCTGGAGGAATGCTATCAAATATGATTTCTCAACTAAAAGCACAAAACTCTATAGAAAAACTTGATGCAGTTCTTGCAGAAGTTCCTAAAGTTAGAGAAGATTTAGGATTCCCTCCACTTGTTACTCCAATGAGTCAAATGGTTGGAACTCAAGCTACCGTTAATATATTAACTGGCGAGAGATATAAAATGGTTCTTAAAGAAGTTAAAGCTTATTGCAGAGGCGAATATGGTAAAGCTCCTGGTACGATAAACGAAGAAGTTCTTAAGAAAGCACTTGGAAATGATACCCCTATTACAGGAAGATTCGCTGATACTCTAGAGCCAGCTTTCCAAAAAACAAAAGAAGAATTAAAAGACATAACAACTAGTGAAGAAGATATTCTTTCTTATTTAGCTTTCCCACAAATAGCAGAAGATTTCTTCAAGAGAAGAAGCGAAAAGCCATCTACCGATGACATGAGAAAACTAACTAACAGTGAAGTAATCTAATATACTTTATAAATTTAACTCAATTTACCCTGTTTCAAATATATAAATCATTGAGTTTGTATCTCCAGCTAAGGTGACTACTTATAGTTACCCTTAACTGGAGATTTTTTATTTTAAAAAATTAAAACACAAAAGTTTAAACACACTTTAAACACTGAATATATAATATAAATTTTCTACAAAATTATACTATATAAGATAATATAAAATATAGCTAACCTTTTGTGAGATAATATTAAATTTCTGTTATAATAGATTATATATTTTAAGCACAAAATCAGGAGGTTATTATATGATAAAGTACTATAACAGAAATTCTAAAGCATATGAAATTGAGAATGTTGCAGGTGGTGGCATTTTAGACTTTATATATGATAATCCTATTGGAAAAGTTTTTTTACCTAAGATTGCAAGCCGTAAGATATTAACTAAAATATACGGAAGTTGCTGTGATCTTAGAGTTAGTAAAAAATATATAAAAAAATTTGTTAAAAGGTTTAACATTGATATGAAAGATTACGATAAAAACATAGAACATTATACTTCTTTTAATGATTTCTTTTACAGAAAACTATCTCAAAATTGCCGTCCTGTGTGTAATGATGAAAAAATATTCATATCACCATGTGATGGCAAATTATTAGCCATAGAAAAATTAGATGAAGATTCTAGTTTTTCAGTTAAGGGATTCAAATATAATCTTAATGAATTGATTTATAATAAATCCATTAGTGACAAATATAAAAATGGTTTATGCTTAATATTTAGATTATGCCCTACAGATTATCATAGATTTCATTTTGTTGATTCTGGTATGTGTTCTAAATCGAATTTTATAAAAGGTAATTATTATTCTGTTAACCCTATAGCTCTAGAAAACATAAGTAAAATATTTTCAGAAAACAAAAGGGAATATAGCATCTTAAAAAGCGAGAACTTTGATGATATATTATATATAGAGGTAGGCGCTACCTTTGTTGGTTCCATAATACAAACCTACTCTACTTCTACTAAAGTAAATCGTGGCGATGAAAAGGGCTATTTTAAATTTGGAGGTTCTACAGTAATACTTTTACTAAAAGAAAATATTATAAAGTTAGATGGTGATATCTCTACTCAAAGCATTCAAGGAATAGAGACTTCAGTGTATATGGGTGAAAAAATAGGAGAAAGAATATAATATTCTTTCTCCTATTTTTTATAACTTAAATTTAAGTGTAATATCGTTTAAGTTGTCTGCATTTTCTTTGTTTTCTACTGCCGTATTCTTGATTCCATCAATTTTTCCAACTATATCCATAGTCTTAGAAGATATAGATGATACTCCCATAGCACCTTCAGTAACTGTAACAGACACTTGATCTATAGCAGTAACAATACCTTCAATTGCTTCATGTAATACCTTAGATTCGTTACTAAACTCATTCATAAAGCTATTAAACTGATCTGCATCTTTTTCAAATAGTAATGCTTGTTCGATATTTTTACCATAATCCTCAATTACTTGTTGTTCGAAGAAGCTAATCATTTTTTCTGAACTAACAGCTAAGTCCTCTACAGATTTATTAACCAATTTAACTACATTTTGAATGTCTGCTGCAGTTTTTCCTGATTCTTCAGCTAACTTTCTAACTGCATCTGCAACAACTGAAAATCCTCTGCCAGCTTCTCCAGCACGAGCTGCCTCGATTGCTGCATTAAGTGATAATAAATTAGTTTGCTTAGTAATATTAAGTATAGAATTTGCCAAATTATCAATTTGCTTAACCTGTTTAGAACTTGCTATAGCGACCTCTAATTCACTCTTAACACTAGTATAAATATCGTATGTTTTTTCTTTTGATCCTATAGCACTAGCCTTTGTACCTTGAGCTCGCTTAAGGATATCTTTAGTTATTTCATAGCCCGATAATGCTTCATTTGCTATATTTTCTACACTTTTAATCATTTCTGTAGAAGAAGCTGAAATTTCTTCTGATGTAGCCGATGTTTCTTCTATCCCTGAAGAAACATTCTCAGTTTCAAACAAAGTTTCATCAGCCTTAGATTTTAATACTACCGTAGACTCTTCAACTATATTAGCATTATTAGTTAACACATCTGTAGCTGACGCTATATCTCCAACAACTTCTCTTAAAGCGTCTCTCATACTTATAATAGAATTATAAATTAATCCTATCTCATCTCTTGATTTTATAACAAGTAGATTATCGTTAGTTAAATCTAATTTTGCAGTTTTATTAACCAATGCAGCTACTGTAATAATAGGGTTTACAATAGTACTTGCCATAATAGTTATCAAAATTGCTGCAACAACAATAACTATTCCTGCTAATGAAGCTATTTTTATAACCATTTCAATTACAGGTTTTCTTATTTCGCTTCTATCTGCCTCAATTATCATAGTCCAGTTAGTCGTAGGAACTGTATCATAAGCTGATATTACTTCTTTACCTTTAAGGTTAGTGTATTCTAATGAGCCAGCCTCTACATTACTTCCCTTCTTTACCTTATCAACTATGTTTTTTATTTCTGGTGTTTCTACTTGTTTCCCAATATTTTCTTTATTAGGATGATAAATTATATTACCTGTTTCATCAATTAAATATGCATAACTGCTACTTACATCTCCAATTTGTATATTTCCAATATATGTAGAAAAACTTTCTGTATACACATGGATCGCTATATAA
>DAMAVY010000403.1:0-3310 GCA_032077725.1 Clostridium sp.
TTAGTTCACCCCTTTACCTTAAGTGAGAGTCCAAATCTTCGATTTGGCTCCTCGAAGTTAACTGACACTCTAAATCTATGATTTAGTCAGTGGAAGTTACTCATTCGAACGCATGTGAGGCGGAGTTACATCTCAAGCAAAGCGACAAAAGAAAATCTTGCATTTGGTCTCCTTGAAGTTAAGTGAGACTCTAAATCTCTGATTTAGTCAGTCGAACTTACTCCACCGAACGCATGTGAGGCGGAGTTTCATTAAAAAAACGCATGCCAGGCGGAGATTTCCTAGCTAAATATATCCTTAACTCCAACAATTTCTTCTAAATAAGGATTTCCACTTGAAGTATAAATTTCCTTAAGTTCAGATACCGTTACTCCTTTTATGGAAAGATATATTTTTTCTTTGTCACAATTGTCATCGCTATCTTGCTCATTTTTATGTCCCCCACCTTTAATACTTTCAAACTTCTCATTTACATACACTCCATAGGTATCATGAATTATATACATACTGTCTTTATAGGTACCTAAATACATAACTACATGTCCCTTTAAAAATATAAGGGCTCCTGGTTTTAGACTTTCTAATATTTTTATTCTTTCATGATAGTTAGTTTCTGCATCCATAATTACTTTCTTTCCAACAGAATTATTTAATTGATTGCCGCTATTTCTTGGGAATTTTATTCCAAAGGATCTAAAAGTATCTATGATGAGAGAAGAACAATCTCTACCATTAAATTCTCCACCCCATCCATATCTTTCACCTTGGAACTTAAATATTTGCTTTAATATATTAGCCCTATTACACTTTAGATATCCTTTGTGCACATCTTCGCTTAAGGGAATTAATACCTGGGTAAATTTCAACCTTCCATCACTATCTCTTAGTGGATATTTCACTACATAATTTCCTTCATAGTACATATCATATACTAGATTTTCTCTATCCCAATTAGTTACTACTGGAAGTTTCACTCCCATATCAAGTTGAAGTCCTCTTAAGGCTTCAATAAAAGGATTATATCCAAGATACACCTTTTTCCCAGTTATTACAATGAATTCTTCACAGTTACAATACTTCTCTACTTCAAATCTATCACCTATAGCAATATTATCTATCTTAACCCACCCTAAATAATTATAAGTTTTACAAAATCCCCACTTATTGTCCTTACTTATAGCATAAATAACACATGGTTCTGCTGCATATATAGCTGTTTCCATAAATCTATCTAGATCATAATCTTTTTCTTTTTTAAACACCCTATGTGATGTTGGAAAAGTTTTTATTTCTGTTCTTTTGATAGTAAGTCCATAACTCACATTAATTTTTTCCTTTAGTTCCTGTAAGTTCATATTTTCAATTAACTTATCATAATATGCATTATTAACTTTATTTCCATTTTTAAATCTATCTCCTTCAGGAACTTTACTTACACTATTTATCATATTAATAACAAAATCTTTTTCTACTACAATATCATCTTTAAATATATCATTTATATACCCTTTTTTAAGACTTTCCTCATTGTACTTTTTAATTTCATCTTTAGTGAGAACCACATCTCTGCTCTTTTTACATAGTTTTATCCATAAATCACTATAGTACATTTCATCCATAACATTTTTATTAATGTTATTCATAAATTACCCTCCTATTATGAAACTTTTCACTAAATGTAACTCCTTCTCACGTACGCTCAAAAGAGTAAGTTCGAAGATTTAGATTTTCACTTATCCCCCTATGATACCCTCGCTTAAATCACAAAATACTTATAATGTAATTATACTTATAATATAACATCATTATAACTCTATACAAAAATAGTGTGAAGCTAAATTATCTCTAACTTCACACTCATATTTATTCATATCTTAAAGCATCTATAGGGTTTAATTTTGCTGCCTTTATTGATGGGAGTAATCCAAATAATATACCAATAACCATGGAAAATACTACTGAAACTATTATAGCTGGTACACTAATTGCAACTGGAGCTGAAGATATTTTAGAAAACACCTGTGCAAGTACTATCCCTACCACTACACCAAGTATTCCACCTAAGCTAGTAAGCACCGCTGCCTCAGTTAAAAACTGTGCTAATATGCGCCTTCTTGTGGCACCAATAGCCTTTTTTAACCCAATTTCCTTAGTTCTCTCAGTTACAGATACAAGCATTATATTCATAACGCCAATTCCGCCTACTAATAAAGAAATACTTGCTATCCATATTAGCTGCTTATTTGTTGCTGCGCTTAGATCCTGAAGCTCTTTGGCCTGCTCAAGAATATTTTCTGCCTTATACTTAATGTTATTATCTGGAGCTTTTAAATATCCATTTAGCAAATCAGCAACACCTTTGCCAACCGAGGCCATATCATCTGTACTTGTAGCTCTTACCGCCACATTTTGAGGTTCATCATAAGTGTAAATAGCTGGCCATGTAGTACTTGGTACAAACATCATACCAAGACCTTCTTGGGTATACATCCAGTAATCCTCCTCAGATTTTATCACAGGCTCATACTCCTGTGATAGCCCTGCTATCCCTATGATAATATATGGTTTCCCCTTAATCTCAATAGTTTTGCCAATAGGATCCACACCAACAAACCACGTAGATACCATTGCTTCATCTAAAATAACGACTCTTTTAAATTTATTAAAGTCAGCTTCTATAAATCCTCTACCCTTTTGAATTTGATAACCACAAGTATTAAAGTAATTCTTGTCCACTCCTGTAACCTGGGCTCCTGAAAAACTTGTATTCCCATAAAAAACTGAATCATACACCCTTCTCATATTATAAAAAGATACATCTTCGACCTGTGGTATTTCCTTAATCATACTGTATACATCTTCGGTAATTACAGGAACCCCTGATGGAATTCCATTATACTCCATCTCATAAGGCCACTCTTCTTGATAAAGTTGTATATCTACTACATTATTACCAGAGCCAATTAGATTCTGTTTAATCTGTTCATTAGTCCCCTTTATAGTGGAGACGATAGTTATAATTGATGCAATTCCAATGATAATTCCAAGCATTGTCAAAAATGATCTCATTTTATGAGACCAAATACCTTGAAATGACAGTCTAATATTTTCTAGCATTTCTACGCCTCCTAATTAAAAATTATTAATATTATTTTCATCTTGATCTTTTACTTTTATGCCTTCCTTCACATTCTTGCCATAAGGAAATGCAATCCTATCTTCCTGTGTCATTCCTTCTAAAATCTCTATTTCTCCACCATTTATAATCTTACCCGTTTTAACATACCTTTTTACTAAGCGATTATTTTCA
>DAMAVY010000404.1:0-3303 GCA_032077725.1 Clostridium sp.
AATGTCCAAAATTATCCACATTTTTTGTGGATAAAATTTAGGCTATTTTGTACGCTCTGGCGTACATAAATCTCGGCCCTTTGCGGCTACCTGGGACAGTGGAATTTTCCTATGATGAACTCATCGGGAACAGGAAGTTCCATACAAGAATAACAATAGATAAGCACAAGGACTGTAAGGTACGACAGGAGTTATACCGAGCGAACCAATACGAAAAACCCCGGCAGGATGCCGGGGTTTTTTATTACCAAAATTTGATTCGCATAATCCGTATTATGCTAATTTTAGAAGAACTACTTAAACTTGGAGATGAATTGTTGAGTCATGCTTCGCATTAAATTGACTTAATAAAATAGGTAATAAATAGGAACTTGTATCACCACCAGAAATTTTCAACACTTCTAAAATATTTACATCTAACAAAGTATTAAGGAGCATCCAATACTGTGTTTTTTTAACTTCTGTTAAGAAAGCAGGATTAATATTAACTAAAAATCTTTCAAGCAAGTCCATCAATCTTTTTAAGCTAACAATCAGATGTTGTGGTTTTTTCGGAATAAATTCACGCTGAGGATATTTTGACTCAGGTGTTTTTAAAATACTATCTTGATGACTAATTCTATTGCGAATATTTTTTAGTCTGAATAATGTATCAACCTGTTCATTCAATAAATTTATATCGAAATTGCCCTGAAAACTAGGAAAAATTTCACGCAAAACACTACTCAAATTATTCGTATGATGTGGGTGTTTCAAACCATTCATTAAACTTACCCAGAAGCCAAAACTCAAATTAGCCACAATGTCGTCAGGTAAGGGGAAATGTCTCCGATTCTTTTTTAATAAATCCAAAACAGCATTAATAACCATACTTTGACAGTCAGGTGATAGCTGAAATGGAGATGAGAACCTTATAGAATTTTTTAATGTCTTTAGTTGACTCTTGCTTGGTTTATGAGGTAAGCCTTGGTACTGATTATAGATATTAGATAAGACAGCATAATCAATGAACCAATATTCACTATGACTTGTTGGCTGCACATATTTTTTAGATAAACAAATATGTAGATGGCTCCGAAGCATGACTTCAAAATCCCCAATCATTAAAAATAATTGTGATGATATTAGTCGGCACCAACTATAAGCTCCATTCAATGCAGATGCATTATTAGGAACATTGAAAAAGCTTTCGTACGATGCAAATCTGATTGAAGGAATTGAATATGACACTTGCAAATTTTCCTAATTCTTTTAGAATATAATAAGAAAGATATAGAGAGCCTCAATTTATAGGCGACTCTATTATCAAAAATGAGCTAAACCCCGCTATATAGTGGGGTTTTTGCTTTCTAGTTTCAGGCGATCATCGCCTCCTCTTCTTTCCACTGCTTTTTTCAGTTCACGAGTTTCTTTGAACTCAGGAGCTAATTCGTTTAATTTTTCGACTAACCAGATAAATCATATTTATTCGTAGTTCGTCCTTTTCCTGCAACGACTCTTGCTTCTCTTTTTATTAAACCAGCTGATTCTAAGTCCGCTAAGTAGCGTTGTACTTGTCTGGAACCCAAACCAACACGATTTCCTAAATCTTTTTTACTAGGGAAAGGTTTGTTTCCTGCATCCCACCAATAATCAAGAAGCTGTATTAATAAAATTAACTGCGAAGGATTAACACCTATACGCTTTTGCGCGCGTAAGAGAATAGAAGGAACAATACAGAACCCTTCATCAAGTATCTCTTTACTCCATTTCTTCTGTGTTCGTTGAAGCGTACTTTTTTCAGCTGCCATTTTTTGATACCAAGTCATATTTATGATAAAATTTATCACTAAAATCATATATATGAAATTAAAAACTATAGACATATACTTCCATAGGCTAAAGACAAATATGTCCATAAGTTAGAGTCAGATCTGTCTCCTGAATAAATACCCATTTATCTAGTACCTAGGAGATACCATAACAATAGAACAATTTAGCTATAGTCTATGATGTCTCTAGGTGTATTTATAAATTTAAAATTAATTAGAAAAAACTATTGAAAACATAGGCCTTAATACCCATAAAAACTTGATTGATTAAAAATTACACTTTTTATGTTAGAGATAATTCATGAACGAAAAAACAAATCCTCAAGATGATATTGATGCTTTAAAGAAAGATATTCTATTTAAAATTGATCTTCTCAAACGTCGGGGAACACTATGTGCTGAAATAAACACTAAGTTTACTAGTATGGGTTTTAGCAACTCTAATACCTTTAAAGCTCTGAATGCTAAGATTAAAAACTTGGATTCAGGTGACGTTAAGAAACAGCTTATTCAAGTAAAGAAAGCTTTAGATAAGCAATTAGCTGATCACATAAAATTTACAAATAAAAGAGCTTATTTTTATGCTCTTCCAAAAGTAGAATTGGAAAAGATTTTTTCTCTCTTACAGCAACCTAATGAGTTTTTTCTTTTAGGTGAAAATAATACGTCTTTCAATCTTGATGAAATTACCCACGATTCAATCGAGACCAGTTTAATCGTTGAAGATAATGATTTCAAAGTTGTCTACTTAAAAAATGCAAGGAATCGCAGAGATAACATTAGAGTAACAGGCGAAATTCCAAAAATAAAATCTGTAGAAAACGAAGAAATAATTGATTTAATTAAGGTAATTCAATATTCCATGAATGCTTATGACTTTATAGCTTTTGATTTAAATAATGAGCATTTAATCATTGGAGGAGATTTGAATGAAATCTTTCCTCGACAAGAAACTGAAAAAGCAATTGAGAAAATACAAATTGCCATACGTAAACTAGGGAAATTATCTGATTTAAAGAAAAATAATTTACGTAATTGCGTAGAAAATTTAGAGAAAGAAGAAAGCGGTGATGTATTAGATCATGCATTCATAACAGCAGATGGTGGTTATAACCATGCTGGAAAAAGCATAACTAGTGGACAAGATGTTCGAAAAGACAATTTTCACGCCGATGGAATTAAGGGTAAAGAAGCAGACTACTATGGGATAGTCAAAGCATATACTCTTCAAAATGAAGAAAAAGTAATTGTGAAGATTAAAATGACGTTTCGAGACTATAAAAAGGTTAATGTTCCAATCAGATTTGCAGTATTAGATGGTATTCAAACATTTAATGGACTGAAATTTTCGATTAGAAAAGTGATCCAACATAATCATAATTAGTATTCATAAAGTATGTGAAGCGAGTGCTTCACATACTAGCCATTTAACATAAGATCTCTTATGAGAATTCTTAACCATTATTAGAGTTTACGTGTTGTTGACTGTCCT
>DAMAVY010000405.1:0-3264 GCA_032077725.1 Clostridium sp.
ACTATAATTTTCATACTTTTTCCCATTCCTTTCATATATTTTCTTTAGTTTAGACTCAGAAATTTCCTTTTTTAAATCCTGCATATTAGATTTCATATTGCTAATTAAACTATCATTGCTTAACAAGGATAATATATCCTCTGATATATTATCATTATTATCCCAAGCTATTTTACCAATATTCATTTGCTCAATAAATTCGGCATTTCCAACTTCTTGAGATAAAAATGGTTTAATAATATATAATGGCGTATTAGCATAAATTGCTTCAAAAGTTGAAATTCCACCTGGCTTAGTAATTAATAAATCTGATCTTACCATATATTTAAATACCTGATCTGTATAACCAATTAACTCTATTTTGGGATAGTCTTTTTTAAGTTTTTTTAATAATTTCTTATTTTTACCAGTAATAATTGTAATATGAACATTACCTGTTTCATATAATCTTTCTAATATGTTATCAAGGGCTGGAATTAATCCAAGTCCCCCTCCCATTATAAGAATTTTCTTTTTATCCTGAAGGGATTTAACTGGCAACTCATAATTCTCATCACTGAATCTAAATGGCTTAACCGGTCTGTCATTAGTAGATTTTAATTGTATCTCCTCTTTAAATGACTGCCTTACAGGTATTCCATTTATAACAATTTTTTCAGGGTTAACTCCTTTTGATATAAGAATTTCTCTAGTGCTTCGAGTAGCTACAAAATACATATCTGCCATATCAGTAATCCATCCATCGTGGACTGTAATATCAGTAATATAGGTATATAGTGGAATATTATTTTTATATTCCTCTTTATAAGCTGATATATATCGAGAACAAGCAGACCAAGTTGATATTATTATTTCTGGGTCATATTTTTTAATTAATGAATTTAATTTATTTAAATTTCGCTTCTTTAAACATGAATTTTCATGTTTTGTAGCAAAACTATTTATAAAGTTATACACCTTTGAGAATCTACAGACAAAAAGATTAAAGAATCCATATATTATTTTGCAAATAAAAGGGAATAACGTATTAACAATATCCACTATTTCAATTGTGTCATGAGAATCCGATGCAAGTAATTCTTCTTTAATTGCCTCTGCAGCACAGTAGTGCCCCATTCCAAAATGACTTGTTAAAATTAAAATTTTCAATAAATTATCTCCTTTCCTTTGGTTTAATAAATATTTAATCATGTAAAAAATAAATTATTAACCTCTATCACGTATATTATCTTCAGTATACTCTTCAATTATTAATTTTAACCTCATATAATCTTAAGATTTCTTAATATTTGCTATTTCAATAAAAAACCTAAGTTTAAAATAAAATTTTACTCAAGTTATATGGCTGCCTTTCCTTATTTGGCATCACATAAATATGACATACTGTTGACGTATTACTTGATTTATTATAGATATATCAAATATATGGAGGTAGTTTAAAATGAACTATGAAATTGTAAATCTTGAAGAAAAAATTATTGTAGGTGTAAGTGTAACAACAAGGAACGAAGACCCTAAAATGGGTGAGAAAATCGGAAAGCTTTGGGTTGATTTATATCAGGGTGGCGTCAATGCAACCATTAAGAATAAAGTAAACGAATATGCAATTGGACTTTATTCCAATTATACAGAAAACGGTTATCTTGTCACCGCAGGAAACGAAGTATCAAAATCAGAAAACAGTGAGTTCACAACAAAAATCATTCCTGCTGGGAAATATGCAAAATTCTCTGTGCATGGACACATGGAAACAGCAGTAGCTAAAGCTTGGGGCGAAATTTGGAAAATGGACATAGACAGAAGCTTTACAGGTGACTTTGAGGAATACCTAAACAGTGACTTTGAAAATGCAGTTATTGATATTTATATCGCATTAAAATAAGGGTGAATAGATTCATTATATTTTAGATATTGAGGATACTGATTTTAGCAAAGAAGTGATACTTTATTTAGTAAAAGTTACTTCTTTGCCAAAACCAGGAAAGAGAGGACGTGAAGAATTCATTTTTGAGTTGCTAATTTCTCCCTAACCGGCATTTCTAAATGAGAAATACAGTATCACAATTACTCCAAGTACAATTCGATACCATCCAAATGCCTGAAAATCATGCTTCCTAATATACTTCATCAAGAACTTAATCACAAGTATGGACACAATAAACGCAACTACCATGCCAATTGCCAATGCAATGATTTCTCCACTGGTAAAAGAAAAGCCAAACTTTACTAACTTTAAGGTGCTTGCACCGAGCATGGTGGGAACTGCTAAGAAAAAGGTAAACTCTGCTGCGACAGTTCTTGACACGCCCAAAAGCAATGCTCCTACAATAGTTGCCCCAGACCTGGAGGTTCCGGGAATCATGGACATGGCCTGAAATAAACCTATGGCAAATGCTTTTTTGTATGATAATTCCTCAATGGTTATGACAGACGGTTTTCGCCTTTTGTTCCACCTTTCAATAGCAATAAATATCACACCATACACAATCAACATCACTGCTATGGAAACCGGATGTCCAAAATGCTCTTCCAAAAAATCATCCAGAAAAACTCCTAATATTCCAGCAGGAATACAGGCAGTCAATATCTTAAACCACATGATAAAAATATCCTTTTGAACAACTGGATGTCTATTAAATTGAAATGGAAACATCTTTTTCCAAAACATAACCACCACTGCTAATATAGCTCCAAGCTGTATGACAACAAAGAACATTTCTTTAAAAGAATTGTTCATCTGCAAATGTAAAATCTCATCCACAAGAAGCATATGCCCTGTACTGCTTATGGGAAGCCATTCTGTAATTCCCTCCACAATACCAAGAAAAATAACCTTTATAATTTCCACAAAATCTAATGTCATTATTTCAAATCCTCCTTCACAAAATATTTAAACGTTGCATAATATCCCACTGCAGTTACTATGAAAATCAAAAATATGGATAGCCATACCGGATAACCTGTTTCCATAAGTTTCCCCTTTATAAGGAAATACGTGGACACCCAGGGGTATATTGCGCCAATTTCCTGATTACAAAGTGCCGCACTTCCCATAATCATAACTGCTGCTGCAATCATTGGTGCAACAATCCCTTTTGTCTTTTCCGCTAAAAATGCATATGGTGAAACCGTAAAAAACATTAATATCCCACTGATGAGGAAACGTATCAGCCATTGTAGTGCAACCACAATTTCGAATCCCTCCATCCCAAAAATCAGATGATAACAGGTGGACAGAAGGAAAATGCCTCCCCAGGTAACAGT
>DAMAVY010000406.1:0-3263 GCA_032077725.1 Clostridium sp.
TAACTAGGCGTGCATGGGAAAAGGATGTACAGGTTATTGTTGAAGGGCCAGGCCATATGGCAATGGATGAAATAGTAGCAAATATGAAACTAGAGAAACGTCTATGCCACGGTGCTCCTTTCTATGTCCTTGGACCACTGGTAACAGACATTGCACCTGGATATGACCACATAACATCAGCAATAGGTGGAGCCATAGCAGCAGCAAGCGGTGCAGATTTTTTATGTTACGTAACCCCTGCTGAACATCTAAGACTACCAGACCTTAATGATGTAAAGGAAGGTATCATTGCATCTAAAATTGCTGCCCACGCTGGAGATATTGCAAAAGGAATAAAAGGTGCCAAAGAACTTGATTTTAAGATGAGTGAAGCACGTCGCTCTTTTAACTGGGATGAAATGTTTAGATTATCCATAGATGGTGAAAAAGCTAAAGAGTACTTTGAAAGCATTCCACCAGAAAATAAGCATAGCTGCTCAATGTGCGGTAAAATGTGTGCAGTAAGAACAATGAATAAAATACTAGAGGGTGAAGATGTTTCACTAAAATAAAGTTAAGACCACCGGGGATAACACTCCTCGGTGGTCCTTGCATCTATGTGGTATAATCTAATATGAAAAGAAAATAAAAGAAAGTGGTGTTCATTATAAAAACTAAAAACGAAATAAAAGTCAATGAGTATGTTATCAAAGAAGAGGTTGCATATATAAAACTTTCCAAAAAAGATGGAGAGTTTATTAATACTGAAATAGATGCTGATAATTTAGAAATGGTATTAAATAAAGGAGAATGGTTTGCAGAATGGAGTAAAGAGTTTAGTAGCTACTTGGCTCAAAATCTAACTTATTCTTCTGAGGGTGGTAAAAAGCTCAAGGTGAAACAAACTCTACACTCATTTATTCTAGGAACACACCCTAAAACTCCTATTAGACATATTAATGGTGATACCCTAGACAACAGAAAATGCAATATAGAAATATATGATCAAAATACAGCAATAAATGATTATGAAGATGTAGATTCTGAAACCGTGGCTATCATACTTAAAGATAAATATGGTAGAAAAAAAGAAAGAACTTTGATTGATAAGGAAGACTTAGATAAAGTAATAAACAGAGGATACTCTTGGGTTTATTATTTAAACTTTGGAGAGCATTATGCTGTAGCTAATACCCCAATTGGTAGAATTTATCTACAAAACTTTTTAATGAATCCCTCTGAGGATATGATTACAAAGCATCTAACTCACAATACTTTAGATAACAGAAAATCTAACTTAGAAAATGTCTTGTTAGAGAAGGAATCTGAGGATGCAGAGGGATCAGAGAATTTAGAAGATAATCAAAAATAATTTAAGTAGTATTGCAGATTATTTTGTATATGAAAAAGATTATAAAAAACAATGGGCATATTTCCGAAGAAATATGCCCATTTTAATACAAATTAACGGGGCCTACCCCCTTATTGTACTTAGTATTTAATTTACTTAGATTTTACAATCTCCAATAAACCATATTTTCATTATTTATACTTTTTCTGTTTATAATGCCTTTTACATCAATGAATACATTTTTTTCTTCAGATGCGCTATCTACAGCAACGTCTTCTAAAGCTTCTGCTTTCTTGTATAAATCGTTAAAATCATTAATTGACATATCTCTATATACACTATGTGATACAGCAAGTATTATTGCATCCATATCATGTATATCCTTCATATCAACAGCATCTAAATCATATTCACGCTTTATTTCAGCTTTGTTTGCTACTGGATCAGCTGCTATTACATTTACTTCATACTCTTTTAATTCATTTATGATATCAATAACTTTAGTATTTCTTGTATCTGGACAATCTTCTTTAAAAGTTAGTCCAAGAACAGCTACTTTAGCACCTTTTACTCTCTTATTAGCTTTAATTAAGCTTTTTACAGTATTTTCAGCTACAAATTTAGCCATTCCGTCATTAATTTTTCTACCTGCAGCTATAACTTGAGACTCTACCCCAATTTCTTTGGCCATATGTATTAGATAGTATGGATCTACTCCTATACAATGTCCTCCTACAAGACCTGGATTTAATTTTATAAAGTTCCACTTGCTACCTGCTGCATCAAGAACAGCCTTAGTGTCTATTCCCATTTTATCAAATATAATTGCAAGCTCATTTACAAAAGATATGTTAACGTCTCTTTGACAATTTTCTATTAACTTAGCTGCTTCTGCAACTTTTATGCTCTCAGCTCTATATACTCCAGCTTCAATAACAAGTTCATAAGTTTTGGCAACTTTATCAAGAGTCTCTTCATCCATACCAGAAACAATTTTCTTTATGTTTTCTAATCTATGAACCTTATCTCCTGGATTAATTCTTTCAGGTGAATATGCTATTTTAAAGTCTTCACCGCATTTTAATCCAGATTGTCTTTCTAGGATAGGCACACAAACATCTTCTGTAACTCCTGGATATACAGTAGATTCGAATACAACTATTGAACCCTTTGTTAAGTTTCTACCTAAAGTTTCACTAGCTCCTATTACAGGTCTTAAATCTGGAGTTTTGTCTTCATTTGTTGGAGTTGGTACAGCAACTATATGAAAATTACACTCTCTTAATCTTGTTTCATCACAAGTAAAGTCTACAGTAGAAGCTTTTATAGCTTCATTCCCTACTTCATTAGTTACGTCGATTCCTGATAAATACTTGTTAATCTTTTCTTTATTTGTATCAAAGCCAACTACTGGTACTTTCTTGCCAAAAGCTACTGCTAGTGGCATCCCTACGTATCCAAGTCCAACCAATGATATTTTTAAATTATCCATAATTTGCATCTCCCTTTAATGTTTCATTTCTCTGTACTTAATTACTCTGATGTCTCTAGCCACTGTAATACTTCCATCCTTATTAAAGGTGGGCGTTAACCATGTCACGATCCTAGATTAAGTACCCTCTAGGTATTATTCAACTAAATTTAGCAAAGCTAAAAAGTTTTACTTAATAACAGCCATTCAATAACATCATATTCTTACTTTTATATTGTATTGATGAATTTGTAAATTGTCAACTAGCACTGTTTATTATTTAACATTTTTTTATTTGAAATCTTAATATTTTAACCAATCTGTAACTATATAACATTTTACCTATGTAAATAGTTAACATTTTAAAATTTTTCATATTTAAATATTATACTATAAAACTATTTAAGTATATAAATATAAAACTATTTAAATATATAACTATTTAAATAGTTGCGGCAACCG
>DAMAVY010000407.1:0-3262 GCA_032077725.1 Clostridium sp.
TTGGGTTTAGGCGGGGTGTGGCTCTTTGTTTTAGGCGGTTTATACTTACTTTTTTTAGCTTTGGATCTTACCTTTAAATGTTTATATTCTACTAAGCCCAATGAGTAATATACATCTCCTGTACCGTCTTTTTCTCCGTAATTAAAGCTTTCAATAGCCATTTGTAGATTTATATTAGTTCCTGTTACAATTAACCTTATAGGCTCACCTGAAGCTTTCCATTTCTCTATTAATTCTATACATTTATAAGGTTTAGGAAAGTTCTTGTATTCTACAAAATAATAATTTTGATTCGGGAAAAATCTACTTATATTTATTTCTTTTAAGTCAGATTTACCAATTAAATTTATATTTCCTATTTCATTTATATTCACTCTTTGATTCATATTGCTGCTTACTACCTCAAAGGTTGGAGGTAGAACCGGCAATCTTAATTTTTCTTTATTTTTACTTAGCCATATCTCCATATTCTACCTCCTATGCAGTATTTAAATCCACCTTTTCTATTTCTCTAACAAATACTTTTGCTATCTTATCTATATCAGCATCTTCTCTTATTATTATCTGATCAGCTAGTTTAGGTATACTTATTAATACCTTTTTACCGCCTTTCTTTTCAATGACCTTAGTTTCTTTTTCTTTTCCACTTATAGGTATTATATCTTGCTTTATAGGATTCAATGGCTCTATAGTTGCTGTCCTTACTTTCTGTTTTATAGTTTGAGTCATATCAGATAACTTAGGTATCTTAGCAGATATTAAGTTTTGTTTTATATTTTGAGTAACATCAGATATTTTAGGGATAACTGTTTCTTTTAAGTTCTGCTTTATATTTTGATTAATATCTTTAAGTTTAGGTATTCTGGCAGATTTAATCACTTGCTTTATAACTTGTGTAGAATCCTTCACTTTAGGAATGTTAATAGGTTGAATTTTTTGTACTATTTGTTGAATAGGACTTTTTTTCATACCTTCTTCTCTAGCCATTTGCAAACTCTTATCGTGTGGATATATTCTAGTACCACTAGGCAAGTCCATTATTTCAGCACCTTTTTCATGGACCCAAGTAAGTCCACCTCTCCAATTATCAGTACCTTCATAGTTATTGCCTATTCCGAGCTTACTCCCAAGCCATCCAGCACCTTTTTTAACTAAATTCACTGTACCTTTTATAGGATGTTTGAAAAATTCTTTTAAATCTCCCCAAACTTCTTTTGCTTTACCTATCTTTTCGTGAAAAACTGAATCTAATATATCTATCAAAGCTTCAACAGGAGCGGTTACAAATCCTACAAAAGTTTCCCAAACAGAAGTTATAATTTCTACAACCCCTGAAAATATGGTTTGAATCCCTTCCCAAGCTCTAGACCAGTCGCCAGTAAATACACCTATAAAGAAATCTATGAATCCTTGAAACACTAATAGAAGTCCATTTATAAAACCTGCTATACCTTCTATAACAGCCATTACAACATTAAACATAGTTTGAAAATGTAGTATTATTTTACCTACAAATATAGCTCCTATAAATGCTAATATAGGCATTAAAAAAGGCATTATCAAACTAAACAATTCTCTAAGTTTAGAAAACAATTGAGCAAAACTTTCTTTTAATGGTTCGAATTTTTGTATTACTTCTTGTACCTTTTCCCAAATCGTATTTGCTAAACTCTTAAATACTTCCTTTACTACCTCTATATTTTCTGATGTAATACCAGTAAAATCTAATATAGTATCTTTTACTTGAATAAATATTGCTTTTAATTTATCCCAGTTTTTATATACCAATATAGCAGCTGCTACTATAGCTGCTAATATTAAGACTACTTGTACTCCAGGGGTGAATATAGCTCCCATAAGTCCTAAGGTTTTTACTCTAGCAGCAAAAAAGCCAAATTCCATTACTAACTTACCTACTCCACTAGTCATTTTACCTATAATCATTAAAGCAGGTCCAATCACTATGGCTAATTTTACAAACTTAATTATCTGTTTTTTCGTACTATCATCTAAATTATTTAGTTTATCTGTAAATAAGGTGATTTTATCCATCACCTTTATAACACTAGGCAATAATATTTGTCCGAACTTATCAGCTAATAATTTAACTTGATTTTTAACCAATTGAATCTTAGAAGCTGTTGTTCCAAATTTCTGTTCAGCTTCCCTTGCCATTGCTACATTTTCTTCCCAAGCTTTAGTACCTGTACCTAATGCTTCTGAAAATAAATCAGATGCTCCAGCTGCTCTTAACAATGTATCTCTCATCCTAATTTCTCTTATTCCCATTTCATCAAGTACACCTATAACAGAGCCACCTGTGTTTTCAATCTCTCCAAGCCCTTCTATGAATTCAGCAACAGCTTCAGATGCATCATCTTTAAAGGAAGTTTTGAATTCATTTGCAGTCATTCCTGCTACATTAGCAAAATCCTTTAAACCTTTGCCACCTTTTTCTGTGGCTAGTTGCATATTAACTAATAATTTAGAGAAGGAACTTCCGCCCGCTTCTGCCTCTATACCTACAGAACTTAATGCACCTGAAAAAGATAATACATCAGATTCAGTTAATCCTATTTGCTTTCCAGCTCCAGCAATGCGCATTGACATATTCACTATATCTGCTTCCGTGGTCGCTAAATTATTTCCTAAATCTACTATAGTGGATCCTAGTTTGTCCATATTAGATAAATCCATATCCATTATATTTGCAAATTTAGCTAAATCAGCGGAAGCCTGTTCAGAGGTTAAATTTGTAGTCACTCCAAGCTTAGCAACTGCATCTGTAAATTCTACTATATGTTGTTTTTTAACACCTAATTGACCTGCAGCTTCTCCTATTGCATATAACTCATTTTTATCAATTGGTATCTCAAGAGACATATCGTCTAAACTATCCCTTATCTTTTTAAATTCTTTTTCTGTTGCATCCACCGTTTTTCTTATACCTACAAAAGCATCCTCACTATCTACAGCGGTTTTTATAGCTGCTGCTCCTACTCCTAAAAGTGGAACAGTCAAGGATTTAGTAAGCGTACCACCAACGTTTTGAACATTCCTGCCCGTCCTTTGGATATCTCTACCCATACGCTTGGATGTTCTAGAAAAATTCCCTACATTTTTTTCTACTTGTTTTAAAGTGGAACTGAAATTGTCTTTTAGGTTTATAACCGCATCTAACATTGTAGCCATTTTTTTATTTCACCGCCTTTTTAGGCATAATAAAAGCACCCCCTTAGGATGCTCTTAAATATTAATATTG
>DAMAVY010000408.1:0-376 GCA_032077725.1 Clostridium sp.
ACTCGGATAAACTTGCAAATGTATTAATGAAAATAATTGTGCAGGAAAAAATCCTTCATGAAAAGAAGAATATTTTTGAATATATCTATTTAGAACAAAAATTGAGAAAAGAAAACAAGGATAGGGAGTAGAGCGATGTCATTTTCACTAAAGGTAAAAAATGAAGTATGTAGAAACAGTGAGTTATCAAAAGAAGAGGTTTCTGCACAATTATCAGCTATAATGAAGGCCAGTGGAACTTTGGGCTTTGGGTTTAATAGGTCCGTGACCTTTAAAATTATAACTGAAAATCCAGCAATAGCAAGATGGATTTTTAAAAGCTTAAAAGAGTTTTTTGATATTCATAGTAAACTATTAGTAAAGAAAAGTAATTCTT
>DAMAVY010000408.1:386-3261 GCA_032077725.1 Clostridium sp.
TATATATATGGTACTTATTACAGAAGATGTAGATGTAAAAGGTCTACTTCAACAATTAGGTATAATTGAAAAGGATGATTTGTTTAATATACATTATGGTGTTCCACAAGATATTTTAAAGAGTGAAGGATGTAAAAGAGCTTATATAAAAGGGGCATTTTTAGGAGGGGGAAGTATTAGCAATCCTGAAAAAACCTATCACTTGGAGTTTGTTACTCATGATGAGGATTATGCAAAGGAACTTAGTACCCTTATAAATAGTTATAAACTTAATTCAAAGGTAATTCAAAGGAAAAATAGTTTTGTAATATATTTAAAAGAAGGAGAGCAGATAGTAGACCTTTTAAATATAATTGGGGCTCATACTGCACTATTAGAACTTGAAAATATAAGAATCATGAAAGAAATGAGAAACAACGTAAATAGAATTGTTAACTGTGAAACTGCAAATCTTAGCAAAACCGTTAATGCTGCTGTAAGACAGGTTGAAAGTATAAGACTTATAGAAAGTGAAATTGGACTTGATAGACTTCCTAAAAATTTAAAAGAAGTGGCTAGATTAAGATTATCATTTCCAGATGAAACATTGAAAGAACTTGGAGAAATGCTTAGCCCACCTGTAGGAAAGTCAGGAGTTAATCATCGTCTTAGAAGAATAGAAAAAATAGCTGATGAACTTAGAAAAGAAGGTAGATAATTATGTCTAAACATGAAGAAATAATTAAATATATTCTATCCCTAGACATAAACACCAAAATTTCTGTTAGAGGAATAGCAGGGATATTGAGTGTTAGTGAAGGGACTGCCTATAGAGCTATAAAGGAATGTGAATCCATTGGAATAGTTAAAACAATTCCAAGGGTGGGAACTGTTAGAGTTGAAAAGTTGGAAAAAGAGAATATTGAGAGATTAACCTTTAAAAACGTTGTAAATATAGTTGATGGAACTTTAATTGGCGGAGAAGGTGGAGAAAACAACACTCTTGAAAAATTTGTAATTGGAGCTATGGAAGTAGAAACAATAAAAAGATATATAAGCCCTGGATCTTTACTTATAGTAGGAAATAGAGAAGAAGCTCAAAAACTAGCTCTTGAGAATCAGTGTGCAGTACTCATAACTGGAGGTTTTAATTGCAGTGATGATATAAAAATACTTGCAGATAAAAATAACCTTCCTGTAATATCATGTACTTATGATACCTTCACCGTTGCAAGTATTATAAATAAAGCAGTAAACGACAATAATGTTAAGAAAGAAATTATACTAGTAGAAGATATAATGGATAGGAAACCAGATTATTTGAATGTATGGGATAAAATTAAAACCTTAAGAGAATTAGTAGAAAGAACTGGACATGATAGATTCCCAGTTATAGATGAGGAATTTAAAATTCAGGGCGTTGTAAGCTTATCTCAAATAAATCATGATGATGATGATGAGATTATAGGTAACATTATGACTAAGAATCCCATTGTGTTAAATCCTACTAGCACAGTTGCCTACGCAGCTCATATTATGGCATGGGACGGAATTCAAATATGTCCAGTGGTATATGGAAAGAAGCTAATTGGTATAATTTCCAGAGGTGATGTGTTAAAGGCTTTACAAATAGTTGTAAGACAACCACACGTAGGACAGACCATGGATGATTTAATTTTAAAGAGCTTTGAATTTGAATCTAATAAGAATATCATGCATTTTTGGGGAGAAATCGTACCAGAAATGTTAGACTCAATAGGTACAGCATCGTGGAATGCACTAAATATGCTTTTATCTACTATGGGAACTATGGCGCTAAAACAAAATGGAATTGCTAATGTAGCCATAGATAGTTTTACTTCATATTTTACAAAACCTGTTCAGATGGGAAGCGTAATTGATATATATTCAGAAGTAATAGATAGAGGTAGATATTACAGTAAAGTTGAGGTTACAATGTACAATAAAAATAAAGAAATAATGGCAAAAGCACTTCTGTCAGCAAAAGTTCTTAGAAATAAATAGAATTAGCACTTCTGTGAGCAAAAGTTCTTGAAAATAAATAGAATTAGCACTTAAATTATAAAGTGCACCAATTGTTGTCCTTTTAAATTTTAAGTATATTTTATAAAAAAAGAGGGATATATATGAAAAGTAAATCTAGGAATATTGCAGGCATACTTTTGATAATAGCGGGCATTACAATTTTATTATTTGCTTTTAAGGGAAAATATGAGACGAATAAGGTGCAAGATGAACTTTATAATAAATTTGTGAACTTAGATGTTAGTGATAAAGAAATTAAGAGTAAAACAAAAGAAGTGACACAAAATTATGTGGGAATAGATGCTTACATAAACTTTGTTGATCCCATTGCAATTCTTGAGATACCTAAGATTAATCTTAAGGTAGTTGTTGCAGAAGGCGTTGAAAAGGATATTATAAAATATGCTGTAGGGCATTTTGAAGAAACTGTAATGCCTGGTGAATTAGGAAACTGTGCACTAGCAGGACATAGAAACTTTGATACAGGTGAATTTTTTCTTAAAATAAATAAATTAAAGGTAGATGATGAAATAAAAATATCTACCCATGAAAATACCTTTACATATAAGGTTACAGAGAGCTTTACAGTTGCCCCAGAGGATACTTATGTTTTAGATAAAAGTGATGAGGCAATAATAACTCTTGTTACATGTACCTATGATGGTAAAGAAAGGCTAATAGTAAAGGGAAAACTAGCGAAATAAGTAGGATTATTGCTGGGGAAATATGTGGTTTCTATGGAGGTGAAAGCATGAAGGATTTTGTACATCTGCATGTACATACAGGATATAGTCTTTTAGATGGCTCAGGAAAAATATCTAGACTTATATAAAGAGCAAAAGAACTAGGC
>DAMAVY010000409.1:0-3256 GCA_032077725.1 Clostridium sp.
TAGGAGTGTGAATACAGTGTCTTTAATAAAACAAATTAAATTTCTAGAGCAGTGTGAAAATAACATAGATAAATTAAATTTTTATTTAGATATGACAGAAGGAAGTATTAGTTGTGAGCCTTGCCTCATTCTTAAATGCTATTATAATTGGTCATTGAAAAAAATATATAATTTAGATATGCGTGAAGTGAACTTAGTGGAGTATTTCACAAAAACAATTGAAAAGTTAGATTACAAAGTAATAAACAATATGGTATATGAAGATTTTAGAGATTTAATAATTGCCTATTATTCTTTAGGCGAAATATATTTTCAAAAAAATAACATTCAGTTATCAAAGGATTATTTTACTAAGGTAATAGAAATCATGGAGGAATTTTTAAAGGATGGAAATAGATTTCAAACTGAAGAAATTCAATGTAAAAGTGGAGTGGTTTTCTTTGAACTTTTAATGTGGGCAAGAAAGAATCTTGGAGACATGGTGGAAGCTGAGGAAGCTTTACCCTTATATGAAAGTATAATTGGAGAAGCTGAAATATTATATGTACAAAAAAATTACTCTATTTATAGAGTATCTAAAGAATTGAATCTTGGAGATAAAGCTAATGAAGCTGCTAGGTGCATAATAAAATTAATGCCATCTTATAAGGGCATCAATGTGGATTCAGTAGAATTTTTAACTAGTATAAAGGACTATAGCAATGCCATTGATATTGCTACAGGTCAATACTTAAAAAATGATAGTCCCCATTGGATAAATGCTATAAACATTGTATGCAATGAAGCAGAACTTTTAGATATAGAATGTGTGAATAAGGTTATAAAATTTAGTGACCTTTTAATGGAAGATCTAAAGATGGCAGAATGGGGTATCTTAATTTTTAGTTTATACAAAGGTGTTAGAAGCTCTGAAGCACAACTTATTGAAGTGTTAGAATACTTAAAGCAGTGTTTTAGTAAGGTTAACTATAAATATAATGATTTTGTTAATTGTCCGGATGCTGTATGTGTCCTTAATGAAATTTATGAGGATATAAGACTAGATAAATATACTCACGAATTTTTAAGAAAATATGAGTTTGACTTTGCGTTTTATTTAATGAATGTTGCAGTACAGAATGAAAACTACGAAAGAGGATTAGAAACTTCAACCAAGCTATCTTCCGTAATTGAAATATCTAATACTAATAAAGATGTATGCAGCTATATAAATAACTTAGAAGATGTATGCAAAGAAAAAGTTGAAAAAGAGAACTATAATTTAAGCGAATATCCTTGGGCTTATTTGTACAATAATATGAAATATATATGTACTAGTTATGGTATAGAACCTAAAATTACTCAAAATGACATAACTAGAAACAATAGCAAACACATACTTGTAGGAATAAATGCCATACAAAATAAATCTATTGAAGATATTTTAAGCTCTATAATTGGAAAAAGTATTTTTAAAAAAGATAAAGATTTAATATTTGTATGTAAAGAAGAACTAGCATTAAATGAAGATATTAAGAAAAACTATGACTTTGATGTAATAGTTAATAATGATATATTTAAGGATTCAACTAGGTGCATTGTAACCTATGATAAATCAACTTATGCTAGTATTACTGATAGAAATATTATTGTACTAGATGGACATAAAGAGCTAAGAGATATTGATATTACTTATATAAAACATATATTAGAAGTAAGTAGTAATACAGAAATATTATTACTTGTAAATAGAATGGACGAAAACTATAAGGAAGAAACAATAAACTATAACAAAGTTTTAATTGTAAACTTATTAGCTTATGAAAAAGAAATGTTAATTGTAGATTTAAAAGATTTTTCAAAGTCAAGACTTTTATTAGAGGCAATTATAGGAAGAGATTCAGATGAAATAATACCACTAAAGTTTGAAAATTTTAAAACTGATGTTAATAATGAGTTAGAATCAATAAGTGAGGACATAAAGCTTACTAATGGAGTTTATAAGGAAAGAAGAAATATTCTTAAAGAATGTATAGAAGAATATTCTAATATAGAAGATGAAATTAAGTCTAATTGTGAGGAATTCATTTCTAAGATTGAAAATGACATTGAATTTTTGGGAAAATATGCTGAAGATAAAATATCAGTTATTATTCCTGATCTTATTGAAAAAAATTTACATGCTATTGACGATTTAGAAGATGTGTCAACCATCAAAGAAAAGGCTGATAAAATATTTAGTGAAGCAATTATAAACTGGTGTAATAAGAGTATCTATGATTTAATGCTAGAACAATTTGAAGTTTATATAACTAAGTATACAAAACTATATGGATATCATGAAGACACATTAGAAAAGATAAATGATAATAGAAATGGTGTAATATCAGCATATTCAGATTTTAGAGCCAAGGTAAAAATTATTGAAATAAAACCTTCTGAAGAGCTTATAAAAGAATTTTTAGTTTTACATGATGATTTCTTAAATACTATTAACTATGAAGTTACTGTAGTTCCTAATGTGAAATTTTTAAATACAGTAACGGATGGAATAAAGGTCATGTTTATGAAGTCTGAAGAAAAAGCAGAAAGTATGCGAATTAAAATAAAAAATCAAGTCATTGAAAACAAAAATAATATAGCGGCTGTTTTAAGTAGTAATATTATTGAAAATCTTAAGGGTCTTTCTGAGAAGCTTCAACAAGAAATAAAAGAAATTTTTGAAGGAACTATGAAAGAAATTACTATAGATAAATCAGTAGTGAATGAAGCTATAAAAGTAATGGAAAGTGAACATGAAGAATTCTCTAAAAAACAAGAAGAGACAGAAATTCTTATGAAATTTATAAATATTGAAGTATTAAAGTACAGTAAACAGGTAAATTCTAATATGGTTTATAGTGACAATAAGTGCTATAAATTAATTGAGGATTAAGAATTGAAAATTCTTAGTTGAAAGCTTGAAATTGGCTGATTGGACATGCAGGTTGCTGGGAGCTTAGTTTTTGTAGAATTGAGAATTTTGGACAGCAGAGAATTTTATAGATTAAGTGAGGATTGAAATTAATAATTTCAATCCTCACTTATTTTGTATATTAATTTTTTATTTTGTAATCATTATTAGTAAGAGTAAATACTTCTTTGAATCCTGGGGTGAGGTATAGTTCATGATCCGTAGTTATAAATATTGCATCTACACCATCTAAAGATTCTATAAATTTTAAGCCTTCAGAGATTCCAAGGGCGAATAGAGTAGTTGATAAAGAATCACCATCTA
>DAMAVY010000410.1:0-3256 GCA_032077725.1 Clostridium sp.
ATAAGTTTCAGTCATATGCAGACATTTATCTAATTCCCTTGCCATATTATTTATGTCTTTCCTTAAAAATAGCCAAATAACTTATCTAACTCGTTTCTGTTGCTATAATCACTACTTCTACATTTATTTTCTAACTGTCTTATTAGGCACTTATCTTTATATAATTTGCCTATTCCATCAGCTATTCCCTCTACTGAAATATCGCAGATATACCCATCTATTCCATGTCTTAACTGACTTTTGGCTGTAGGATAATTAGTTATTACCACAGCCTTTCCTAGTATTTGAGCCTCAGTAACAGTTACAGCTCGTCCTTCATATCTTGATGGCTGTACATATAAGTCACAAGCCTTCATATAAGGATATGGATTGATTTTTTTCCCAAGAATTATAAAACTATTTTCAAGTCCATTATCCCTTATTAATTCTTTAATCATTTCCTCATCTCCACCGTAGCCAACCACATACCATTTTATATCTGTTAACCCTCTTTCATGTAGTATCTTCAAAGCTCTTACACCATTATCTATTCCCTTTGCAGTAGATAATCTAGCTACAGTTAAAAGCTTAAATCCCTTTTCTCTACCTAAATCATCATCTACCTTTTCTTCTGCCATCTTCCTTATAAACTCAGAAGACATTATATTCTCCATAACCACAACCTTATTATCTAGTTGTGGATACTTTATTAAAAAGGATTTTTTACACTCTTCTGATACTGCTACAATAAAATCAAATTTATTCCATATCGCCAGATCCTCTTTAATGTCAGTATCAATATTTGAATAGTCTGTATGAATCCAGGCTATCTTTTTTTTAGCCTTTACCTTGTTGGCTACAAAGTAATGAGGCCATAGATAGCTAATTGCTACATCATATTCCTTGTCTAAAGACGGTAACCATTTCAAAGAATACTTCCACATTCTTTGCATCTGCACACATCCATTTTCACTTATTCCATTTTTCTTAGCATACCTAGTAGCATTCCTTCTAGCTTTAATACGTGCTACTGCTAAATTAATTTTTCCTTCCTTTAATATCTCAACTATAGATTTTCTAAAGGTTGCATATTCATCAACTTCATCTAAGAGATTAAAGTTACCCTTTAAAAGCTTCATAAAATCTCCTTTATGCCTATATAACATTAAATCCACACTATATCTTTTATAATCAAAGATTTCTAACATATTTATAAGACTTCTCTCTACACCCCCAACTTCCATATCAAAGGATGCTATTAATATACTCTTCATTTGATTCAGATCCCTCTCCTTTTTTCACTTCATAGATTGTAAATAAACTTTGCACTATATCTCCAATTTTATAGCCTTCAGTTTCAAAAGCTCTTCTAATTATTCTCTTATCAATTTTAGGTTGGTCTAACATTTTCAGTACTGAGTTTGCCCATACCTTATTATCTGCTTGAAGATTCAGTCTTCTTAGAAGTCCTATCTTCAAATCAGCTTCCGGCTGAACAAAATTAGATGTTAAACACGGTAATCCCGAAGCTTGTGCCTCTAATAGTACAAGTCCTAGTCCCTCATAATTGGATGGTAATATAAACAAATCTATTTCCTTTAGGATCTTATCCACGTCATTCCTAATACCTAATAGATATATATTATTCTCCAAACTCAAATTTTTAATTTTTTCTTCTATTATTGGTCTTAACTCTCCATCTCCAACTAATATACATTTAATTTCAGGATTTTTCCTAACCAGGATTGACATTAAATCAATTATGAAATTATGATTTTTAGCTTCTACAAATCTACCTATATGTCCAATTAAAATATCACTACTAGATATTCCTAATTCTTTCCTAATATTAGTGATATCTCCACTATTAATAAACTTCTCATAATCAATATAGTTAGGAAGCTTAAAGTACCTTTCATTCTTAAGCATCTTATACCCAAATAAATACTCTCCCGCTGCATCACTACAGGATAGTAAGTTTGTAGAATATCTTCTTATAAGTCCTCTCATTATGGATATATATACTCTCTTTATGAAGGTTCCACTGTAGTCCTTAGTGGTATGGGCGTGGGATATTCTCACTTTTACTCCGCTTAGCTTTGCTGCGAGTACTCCAATACCGCAATTAAATAGAGTATGAGCATGAACAGCATTATATCCACCTTCGGATTTTATAACCTTTACTAGATCCCTTACAGCTTTTACGACTCCAACTTCACTAGGTGGAGCTAGTTTTATTATCCTGCCTCCTAGCTTTTTAATTTCTTCATCATAGTAACCATCCTTAGGGTAATAGGAAACAAAATCAAATTGAATCTCTTCGTTAACTTTTCTAAATATATTAATAAGCATTGTTTCCGTCCCTCCCATGCCCATTCCGCCTACAATGTGAAGAACCTTATTCATTTTTACTTTATCTTTCATACCTCAACTCTCCTTTTTTCTATCATGGTACAGAGTTATAATAAAAAATTGAATTTATATCTAATACACTTTTATATTGCATATTTAACCCAATTACCTGTTCTCTATAAAAGAAAAGTAGATAACATCCTATTAGTGCTAAATATATTGTTCTTCTTTCTTTTCCCTTAAGGCAATTTTTTATTATAAATGGCAACAATATGAAGTTGTATAATTGTAAGTATAAGGTGAATCTGTTAAATATCCAATTTGACATACCAAAGGCTACAAATATGCAATTTAGAAGAGCCATGTTCACAAACACATCACTCTCTGGCCACTTTTCTTTTAGTTCATTTCTTTTTAAGTATGCAAACATAATTGGAACCAAATTTACAATGGTCCTCATTATACTAGAGCCACCTTCTTTAAAATCAGAGTATTGACCATAATTTGTATTTTCTAAAGCCTTAAATATGTAAACACTTAACTCGTCATAAAAAAGAACTCCTAATACAGCAATTCCAATTATTATAAAGGTCTTCTTAGACCATGGCTTCATTCTTACGATAAAGTATACTGGTATCATAAAAAGTGCAGATTGATGAATAGTGGAAATTATAGCTATACATATTAAATACTTTTTAAAATTTCCTTTTATAATAAACTTTGTACATAGGAATAATAGAGCCGCTGCTAAGCATTGCCTCATTCCATTCATAGTTACCGTGAAATATCCTGCTGCTATATACATAAATATCTCTAACTCAATATAGCTTTCGTACTTTTTTAATACATACACATTGCATCCTTGCGTAATTAAAGCTACTACAAATACAACGGTTTGTGGATCACTAGAACACTTTATTAAGAT
>DAMAVY010000411.1:0-1261 GCA_032077725.1 Clostridium sp.
ATTATCTCTATATCTTCTTTATAATCCATTATTAAATCCCTCCTTCAAACTAATTCACATCGGACTTGCATTACACATTAATAATTTACCTACCCTCTATTTACTGGAAATGCGTTATCGTAAATACCATATTTGTCTATTAAGTCTATAAATGATTGTTCCCCATATGCTAGACTTTCACCATTTAACTCTCTTTTTTTATTTTCAGCAATCATACTCTGCATTTCAATTTCAGCTTGTAATAAGTGCATTTTAAAATATAATAATTCTCGTTCCATTACAAATATCTCCTCTATTTATTTCACAATCACAAACTATACATCAATAATTTCTTCACTAATTATTTTATAAAAATTAGGTTCATATTCATGCTCTTTTTGCCATTTAAAAAATACTTCATTTAACTCATTTTCAAGTTCTAATCTATCTTCTATTGTTACATCTTCCAAATAGTCCTCTGCTACTTCACCTATATCGTCATACATTGCTTCTTGTATGTTTTCAATAACTTGGTCAACATCCACACCGAAGTTTGATGGTTCTCCACTTTCTCCAATTCTGAATTTATCTAAACCTTCTTTTATTGCCAATTTTATACCATTTTTAATTGCTTGTTCTTTAGTGTCATTGGTATCACCTCTCCATATTTCAGAATCTAAAGACATTTCTGCTACCCATTTTCCCATTTTTATTTCTCCTCTCTACTTCTTAATTTCTACATATTCTTTACTAATAGAAACTTAATTGTTCAGTTTCTATAGGCACATTCTCCCAACCTACTCCTATATAATCTAATACCTTGCCCCAACCAAACTTTTCTCCAGTCTCTTGATCCGTAACACATCTATACATCCAAAACTCCCACTCTTTAAAATTACGTTCTCTTAGTCTATCAAAACGGTGAGGTCTTTTCTCAAGGTGAATTCCAAAACCACACATAGAGCAGCCAGTTCTTTGAGCTTTTGTAGTATACAGCTCTCCATTACGTTTACAGGCAATTTCGCCATATATCTCTGGTACTGGTACATTAAGGTCTAAAGCGAGTTGTAATAAATCTTGTCTTGTAAATATTGCAAACGGTGCACTTCTCATAACAGATTTTCCATAGTAATTACAACCATGTTCTACTAGCGACTCTTCTCTTTGTCCACCTTCGCTGGCCATCATTCCGAGATAAGGAAAACTTTTATGCTCCTTTGCCCAATCTCCACATGGCTTTTCTTTCATGTGGTAACAACATTGATTTGAAACTTTAAACGGT
>DAMAVY010000411.1:1271-3256 GCA_032077725.1 Clostridium sp.
TACCTGCAAATAGTTCAAGCCACTTTTTAGGTAGTTTCATTCGGCTATTTTTAGCATAATGGCCTTGTTCTCCACATTCACCAGTAATAATCGCATGTCTTACTGTCGTATTTTTTAAAGTTGGATGTTGAAGAGTTTCTATTCTACCTGCTAATTTTTTTGATATTACAGGAAACCCAACTTCATTTAATATCTCTACTTTGGATTTATATGGTGCAAGTTTAATAATTCCTAATTGATCATGTATTTTTTGAATGCTTTTATCTTCTAATATTGAAACTGAAATTGCTGGTACATCTATACCAAGGCTTCTTAAAAAGAAGAGAAGTGTTATACTATCAAGTCCACCAACACTTATATGACAATTTAAGTCTCTTTTTTCCATTTCGTTATAAAACTCCCACGCTCTAAGCTCAGCTTTTCTAATCTTAATTTCATATGGAAGGTTTTGAAGTGCCATAAATTGTTGCTTTTTTCTTCGCTTATTTTCTTTCCATTCTGTATCATTCATTGTGTTTCCCCCATTTTATTTTTCAACTAGAATGGCATATCTTCATCATCAACTGGCATCATGTCGCCTTGAAAATTACCTTGGAAATCTCCTGATGTAGAGCTCTGATTATTAGATTGACTTGGACTATTCTTCCTACTATCCAAGAAAACTACTTCATCTGCTATTACTTCAGTCACATATCTTCTTCCGCCATCTTTAGCTTCATAGGAACGTGTTTCAATCCTACCTGCAATGCTAACAAGGCTACCCTTACTCATGTAATTTGAAGTGCTCTCAGCTTGTTTACCCCAAACTACTATTGGAATGAAATCCGCATCCGGTTGACCTTCCCTCTTAAATCTTCTATTGACTGCAATCGTAAATGTGGCTACTGCTGTACCTGTACCTGGAGTAAATTTCAGTAATGGATCCTTGGTTAATCTTCCAACTAAAACTGTTTTATTCATCATTAAATCCCCCTATCTCCTCATAACTACTTCTTTTCCTGTTGGTATATATAAAAATGTATAGCTCTCGTAATCTTTGCTTACATACATAAAATCTCTTATTCTTAATCCTTGGTTTATTAAATATCTTTCGTGAGAGGAATTTAATTTTCTCACTCTACACACTATTAAATCCCCCTAGGTTGTAAATTTACTTTTGGAAACTTCTTTTTTGTTTTCTTATCGTTTTTATCTATCTTTTGTCCATTAATTTCTAATATATTTATTTCTCTTGTTATGAAATCTACTTTTAAATAACATGCTTTGTAAAACTTGTGCTGAACTAGATAATAATGTTCATATATTGCTATAACTGTACCTCGTCTCTTAGAATATGCTCCCCTGGTACCTGTCCCTCCACCAATCTTAAAAACTAACTTATCCCCAACTTTAATAGATTTATATCCCCCATTCACACTAACACCTACTTACTTCTTGGCATATTTTTAATAGCATCAATGCAGCAATTGCAAATCTTTGAGCCTGTGTATTCTTTTAGTTCCTCTACTTTTTCATTTCCACATATACAGCATTTAGTTTCAAATTTTTTAAGAATTATGCTATCTCCAGTTGTATATATTTCCATTGGAGTTCCCTCTTCTATGTTAAGAACTTTTCTAAGTTCCTTTGGTAATACTATTCTTCCTAGTGGATCAATCCTTCTTACTATTCCTGTTGCTTTCATACTATTTATCCCCCTTTATTTCTTCTATATTTTTAACATGAAAATTATCTACATCAAGCATTCCTACCTGAACCATGCTATAAACTCCAATCATCCATGAAGCTTTATTTTGAATGTCTTTCAGTTTTTCTAAGAAGTTTTCTTCTTGAATATCGATTGAAACTAATTCACTAAGAAAAGTCTGAATACTATCCAAATAGTTAAGTGCATTAACATTTGTAGAACTGTTGTTGTTTTCTAACACCCTTACTCTTTCATTGGCCTTATCAAGTTTATTCCTAATCTCTACAGTTGCTCTAGC
>DAMAVY010000412.1:0-3242 GCA_032077725.1 Clostridium sp.
CCCACTTTGATAGAAAAGCAAAGAGATTTGGTGTGAATTGCATTCACAGAGGGACATGGGAGTATTAGGGCGGATAGTCATCGGAAAAATCATAATATATTTAGGAGGGAAAATTATGATAAGAAAATATTGTTTATATCAAATTGACTCATTTACAAAGGAAAAATTCACAGGAAATCCAGCTGGAGTAATAACAAACGCTGATGGATTAACTTCAGATGATATGCAGAAAATAGCTCGGGAACTTAATAATTCTGAAACAGCCTTTATTTTTTCTTCAAATAGCAATAAGTATGATGTTCACATACGTTTTTTTACGCCAACTAATGAGGTACCAATCTGCGGACATGCTACTATTGCTGCCCATTATGCCCGTGCTATTGAAAATAACCTTAATACTTCAAGGGTTTATCAAAAGACAGGAGCTGGAATTTTACCTGTTGATATAATAAAGGAAAATGATGATTACAAAATAGTTATGACCCAGGGGAAAATTGAGTTTGGTACTATTATCGATGGTGTAAATAAGAAAAACCTTATATCAGCATTAAATATAAGTAATGGTGATTTGCTGGAAAATTACAAAGTGCAGATTGTTTCAACAGGTCATTCTAAGGTTATGATTGGAATAAAAAGCATTGATATTTTAAATAAAATGAAACCAAATTATGATGCACTTTCTAAATTGAGCAAAGATATAAAGTGCAATGGATATTATGTTTTCACTGTTAATTCTCAGGATAGCGATATTCTAGTGCATGGCAGAATGTTTGCTCCTGGAATAGGCATTAATGAAGATCCTGTAACTGGTAATGCAAACGGTCCTTTGGGTGCTTATCTTGTTCATCATAATTTAGTTAACCACAATAATTCCTCATTCAAATTCAAGGCTAAACAAGGTGAAGCTATAAAACGACCAGGTATTATTGAAGTTGAGGTAAAGGTGGAAGATAAGGAACCCTTAGAAGTTAAAATTTCGGGAAAAGCTATAATAATATTCAAGACTGAATTATCATTAGAAGGTTAAAAAAGTATATATTTGCAGAATAATTTAAAGAAAAAGTGTTAATCTTTACGGGTTCAAGCACTTTTTTCTTTGTATTCAACTTGGATATTATACCAAAATTGTGTAAAATAAACATAGAGGTGTTAAATATCAGAATCATAAATACGTAAAATATTACAATATGATCAAGAATATTATATATAGACATTATCAGTGGTGGGTGAATTATTTTATTATATAGGAGGGGAATTATGGACTGTAAGGTAAATAATAAATTTTTAAATTCCATATTATCAAAGAAATACTTGGTATTTATTTTGATAATGGGAATTATCATAACCGTTTATACGGTGGGAATTAGATCTCATTTAAAGAAAACAGCAGCAACAGTTAATCTGGAATTACCTTTTACAGGAGTCATTCTTTTAGTCTTTGTTTTATTTTTGCTAGCTTTAATTGTAACAGCTTTAATAACATTGTTTATTTATATATTCTTAAAAAGAAAACAAGCTTTTACTCCATGGGTATCGAGATTAAAGTGGCTAGGAATATGGACTTTAACTTTAGCAACAACTCTTTTAATTATAGGGGTAGTATCACAAAAAATATGTTATACACCGCCCATTCTTGATGGTAATGGTAATGTGTTAGAAGGAAGTATTGCTGAACTTAATCAAATAGACATCAATGGAAGTAAACAATGGATAACAATTAGGGGAAATAGTATTGATAAGCCTATACTGTTATTTTTAGCAGGGGGGCCTGGTGGAAGTCAACTAGCTGCAACTAGAAATGAGTTAAAAGAATTAGAAAAACATTTTATTGTTGTTAATTGGGATCAACCTGGTTCAGGAAAATCATTTAATGCCGTTGCTAAAAAAGATTTAACAGTTCAACGTTATATAAATGATGGAGAGGAAGTCACTAAATATTTAACAAATAGATTCAATAAAGATAAAGTATATGTACTAGGACAATCATGGGGAAGTGCATTAGGAATACTTTTAGTTAAAGAATATCCACAGCTATATTATGGATTTATTGGAACAGGACAAATGGTAAGCTTTTTAGATACCGAGAAGGCTGATTATGAGTTAGCTAAGAAATTAGCGGATGAAAATGGAGAATCAGATTTACTTGCAAAATTAGATAAGCAAGGGCCACCTCCTTACTATGGAGATGATGTTACATGGAAGTCAGCGACTTATTTAATGTATTTAAGTAAGGAGATGTCTAGAAATCCTCAGATATTAAATTCAGGTTATAATACTTTGGCTGAGGTTGGTGCACCTGAATATGGAATGTATGATAAGATTAATTACTTTAGAGGAATTGTTACCACCTTTAATCATGTATATCCTCAATTATATAATATAGATTTTAGAAATGATGCAACAAAAATAGATGTACCTGTATATTTTTTCATTGGAAGACATGACATTAATGCTCCTACGTATTTTGTAGAGGATTATTATAATAAATTAAAGGCTCCAGTTAAAGAGTTGATTTGGTTTGAACATTCAGGTCATGATCCATGGAGAAATGAAACAGATAAATTTGTTCAATCAATAATAGATATAAGTTCAAAACAAAAGTAAATAAGATTTTTATTTATGATATCTTGGAGGGATGAAAATATGGAAATAAAATTAATGACAATTCAGGATTACGACAATGTATATAAGTTATGGACAAATACAAAGGGAATGGGTATGCGTAGTTTAGATGATTCCTTTGAGGGGATAGAAAAATTTATTAAAAGAAATCCTAACACAAATTTTATCGCAAAAGCAGAAAACAAGGTTGTAGGTATAATATTATGTGGACATGATGGAAGACGGGGATACATCTATCATACAGCTGTTAATACTGATTATCGTAGAGGTGGAGTTGGCAAAGCTTTAGTTGATGCTGCACTTGAGGCTTTAAGAAAAGAAGGAATAAACAAGGTGGCACTTGTGGCATTTGCTTCAAATGATTTAGGAAATAAATTTTGGCAATCACTTGGCTTTTAGAAAAGAAATGATTTAAATTATAGGAATTTAAGTCTTAACGAAAGAAATGTCTAATAATCTTATTTTAAATTGAACAATATATGGAATGTTTTAATGGAGAGTTCCCTTAATGCATTCCATATTATTTAACATTATTCTTTAGTTGAAATTAATTCCTTTGAAATTGTCGGTTTTTGAAAGTAGCATATTATTTAACATTATTCTTTAGTTGAGCCTAAATT
>DAMAVY010000413.1:0-3228 GCA_032077725.1 Clostridium sp.
CTAGTTCCTTTGATGCAATTTTAGCATCATCAAAGAACATTTCATAGAAGTCTCCCAATCTGTAGAATAGTATACATTCATTATATCTATCTTTAACTTTAAAATACTGCTGCATCATTGGAGTCAATGCCATAGTATATCTCCCCTTTAAACTTAAAATTATTTGATAAAAAAAGCGACTAAGTCGCTTTTATACTTCTTCTCCTATTAAAGAGAACGAGTTTGCTTTTGTTATTTTAACATTTACTAGTTTTCCTACACTATCTTTATTTCCAGTAAAGTTAACTAATTTACTAGTTCTTGTTCTACCTGTTAGTTTTGAAGGATCACTTTTACTTTCACCTTCAACTAGAACTTCTACTATTTTGCCATCATATGAACTATTCTTTTTAGCACAAATTACATTAACAGCTTCAACTAATCTATTGAATCTTTCTTTCTTTACTTTGTCATCAACTTGATTAAGCATTAAATCAGCAGGAGTTCCATTTCTCCTTGAATATAAGAAGGTAAATGCAGAATCATATTCAACTTCCTTAACTAAGCTTAAAGTTTCTTCAAAGTCTTCTTCAGTTTCCCCAGGGAAGCCTACAATTATATCTGTAGTAAATGCTACATTAGGAATTCTTTCTTTTATCTTTTTAGCAAGCTCTAGATATTGCTCTCTATCATAATGTCTATTCATTTTCTTTAGAATTCTTGAAGATCCAGATTGTACAGGAAGATGGATAGATTCACACAGTTTATCCCCTGAGGCAATTACATCAATTACTTCATCACTTAAGTCTTTTGGATGTGATGTCATAAATCTAACTCTTTCAATTCCTTCAATTTTATTAATTCTTCTTAAAAGTTCTGCGAAATTAATATCTTCTTCTAATCCCTTACCATAAGAGTTTACATTTTGACCAAGTAAAGTAATTTCTTTGTATCCTTCTGCAACCATAGATTCTATTTCTTTTATTATTTCAAAAGGTTTTCTACTTCTTTCCCTTCCTCTTACATGTGGGACTACGCAATATGTACAAAAGTTATTACAACCATACATTATTGTTACAAAGCCTTTTATACTACTAGCTCTATCAACAGGAGCTCCTTCAATTATGTCTGCTTCTTTATCCCAAACTTCAACAATGGGTCTTTCTCCACCTAAAACTCGTCCAAGATATTCTGTAAACTTATATGCATTATGAGTTCCTATAATTATATCTATAAAAGGAAATTTACTGATTAGTTTTTCAGCTCTTCCTTCTTGTTGCATCATACATCCTGTAACTGCTAAAACCTTATTAGGATTCTCTTTCTTTAGTTTCTTTAATGCTCCAACATTTCCATCAACCTTCTGCTCAGCATTTTCTCTAACACAACAAGTGTTAAATATTATTATATCTGCCTCTTCTTTAGATTCAGTTCTTGTATGTCCTAATGGCTTTAGACCACCAGAAAGCTTTTCAGAATCCTCTTCATTCATTTGGCAGCCCCAAGTCTCTATATAGTATTTTAAATTTTTATTCATTAAAATTCTCCTTCATTGAAATTCATGTTTTATACTAATTATCAATTAGATATTATATCATAATTCGAAGGATAAATAAAGTTTCCTTTATGCCTCGTAATATGTTCTCACAACCAAAATAGGACAATACCAATTGGTATTATCCTATTTTATTAATTAAAATTTCACACTATCTTACCACTTATTATCATAGCTAATTGGTTTAGACTTTTCGTTTGAATTCTTAGCTTTACCCTGAAGTTCAGGTACTGGATGAGCATCATTCTTAGGAAAGTGATTATGTTTATTACTTTCTGTACCATGAGCTTCATTTACACCAGGTCTTCTCATTCCTGCTTTTGCCATAATATTCCCTCCTCCTTGGATTTCATAATTAGTATGAGCTATTTTATGAATTTTATTCTTTCTACTTATCAACATCGTAACTAACTCATGACCGAAATCACAGAGCACGTGACCATGGTTTCAGATTCATATATACTCCATGAAGAGAAATGGGAAAATAAAAAAATGCAAAATGAAAACAGTTATACCATTCTCATTTTGCATTTTATATGTTTCGCTATTATTAAATTATAAAATTTAATGTATAGTTTAAAAGTTAACCACAACTACTACAGCTAGAACATCCGCCGCCTTCTGAAGTCTTTTCAGGCTCTATTGAAAAGCCACCTCGACCATTTTCCTCACCAGAAAGAATTGTAAGTTCGCCAAATTGTTCTGTTACAGATTTAGCTACTAAAAAAGTAAGTCCTTCAATAGCCTGGGTATTATCAGTATCTTTTTTGTCGTCTAAAACTAGACTAAATGATGGGCCACTTCATCCCATACCTGCAAAATGTATTCTTACTGTATCAGCAGTAACTTCATTATCTTTTAAGAATTGTAAGAATTCAACAGCAGCTTTATCACTTATATTTACTATTGCCATACTATCTACCTCATTTCTATAATATTTATAAGTTCTTACATGGATATTTAATATATAAAAATAATACTTTCATTATATTATCTATTAAATTATTTTACATGCAATAAACTTATATCAATATAATATCATAGCAAAATATAGTGTCAATATAACATTATCCAATATTTCTATTAATATTAAAATTTTCAATAGGAATAATATCATTACCAAACATTCTATAATCATGATAAGTATAGGAATATTTCATTATAGTTTCAGAGATTATTTTCCCTCTATTAATATAGTCTAAAAAATCATAACAAGTTAATACATTTACTTGATTATCTAGGCATATACTAGAGATTTCTTTAATACAATCTAGAAAAGTTGACTTACAGCTAGTGGTAAGTAGTCTAGAACTATCAAAAATAAAGTTGACCCTCCAGAACCCTTGCTCCAAGGATTTTCTATTTAAATCATTTAGAAATTTTGATAAAGGCGAAGTAGTAAATTCATCTTTCGATGCAGTGTACAGTAACTTTTCAATATTAATGTTTTCAACCATACTCTTCTCGTTTGTGTCTAAATTATTAATCAATATTTTATAAATATCTTCATCTATATACATATAAACAAAATTATTGTTTTCAACCTGCTGTTTTATATATTTATATAAATTCATCACTAGATGATCTTCACCATAATAATAAAAACATATATTTTTCCCATAAAAATTAGTCATTAAATTCATCTCCTCAATTCGTAACCGTAATAATCTTATATTCTATATTCTAGACATAAA
>DAMAVY010000414.1:0-3214 GCA_032077725.1 Clostridium sp.
ATAAGTACGGATATATTCAGTTCTTAGGAAGAAAAGATAAGCAGATAAAAGTAAGAGGATACAGAATAGAACTAGGAGAGATAGAAAATCAACTTTTAAAACACGAAGATGTAAAAGAAACAGTAGTACTTATAAAGGAAATGAACAATGGTCAAAATTATCTATGTGCATATGTAGTATGTGAAAGGAAAATGAAAAATTCAGAATTAAGGGGATATTTAAAGGAAAATTTACCAGGGTATATGATACCAGAGTACTTTGTAGAATTAGAAAAAATGCCGCTAACATCAAATGGAAAGATAGACAGAAAGGCATTACCAGAGCCAGATGGAAATAGAGTAACAGGAACAGAGTATGTAGGACCAAGGAATGTAATAGAAGAAAGTCTAGCATCAATATGGAGTGAAGTACTTGGAATAGAGAAAGTAGGTATAAATGATAACTTCTTTGAACTTGGAGGACATTCCCTTAATGCAACAACATTAATTTCAAAAATACACAAAGAGTTAAATGTGGAAGTATCAATAAGCGATATATTTAAAACTCCTACAATAAAAGAAATTGGAAAAATTATTAAAAATAAAGAGAAGAATTGCTATCAGTCAATTGTAAAAGTTGAAGATAGAACACACTATTTAGCATCTCATTCTCAAAAGAGATTGTTTATATTTAATCAATTACATCCATATGATATTAGTTATAATATGCCAACGATACTTGAGATTTATGGAGAATTAGACATAAGTAGACTAGAAAATGCCCTTGAAAATTTGAGAAAACGGCATGCAATTTTGAATACATCTTTTAAGTTTCAGGATGGCGAAGTACTACAAATTATAAATGAAGATTGTAAAATGTCAGTAAATTTATTACAAATAGCTGAAAGTGATTTAGAATCAATGATAAAGAAACTTATTCAACCCTTCGATTTAAGCAACGCACCTCTACTTAGAGTAAGTTGTGTAAAAACAGAGAAAAATAAACAAGTGATAATTATTGATATGCATCACATTATATCAGATGGAATATCTATGGAAATATTTAAGAATGAGCTTTGGGACCTATATCAAGGAAAGAAGTTAAAACCTTTAGAGATTCAATATAAGGACTTTAGTGTATGGCAAAACAATTATTTAAGTTCGGATTACATTAAGAGTTTTGAAAACTATTGGATTAAAAATATGGAGAATTTTAGTCTAACAAGATTGCCTCAGAAGTATTGCACAAATAATGAAGAAGTGGCTGGATTAAGTAAGATGATATATTTTAATAAAGAGTCTACTATTCAAATAGATAAACTATGCATAAAGAATGGAATAACTAAATTTGTATATTTTACAGGTATTCTAAATATCATACTTATGAATGAAACGAGCAAGAATGATATTACCATAGGAGTTCCTACAGCAGGTAGAAATCATAATGAGGTGCAAAATCTTATCGGACTATTCTTAAATGTATTAGTAATTAGGGCAAAGATTGACCCAAGTAGTACTTTTAATGAATATTTAAAGATGGTAAATGAAAATGTATTAGAAGCATTTAATAATCAAGATTATCCCTATGAAGAATTATATGATATGGTTCATGAAACACAAGATTTTAAAGAAGAATCGTTATTTACCGTAATGTTAAACTATATGCCATATCAGAATAATAAAGAAAAGGAAGAGAGTATTATAGAAGGAATCACAATTAAATCATATGAACATAATGACGTTATACCTAAATATGATATAACATTCTATGTTCATGAAGATAAGGATGATATTGTAATTAATATGATTTATAAAAAAAATATCTATGAAGAGACAATAGTTAGAATATCAAAATCTTTTGAATATATCTCAGATAGTATTATAAAAAATCCAGAGGATACAATTTCAAAAATTGATTTTGCACAAATCATACAGGGTAATAATGAATTAGATGAATTAGATGAATACTTTGAAGAAGATTTTTTTGTAAATGATTGATTAAATAGTATAAAATTTGTTCTGTTAAGTTGATATGATGAGATAACCCAATATATTGGAAAGATAAGGGCACAATATTCATGAAACTTAACAGAACATAAAAGCTAGTGGGGGGAAAAGAAAATGAGTATAGGGAATATAGAACAAAAGATAAGGCTTTTTTCTGAAGGTAATCCAAATAAAACTGCCATAGAATTTGGAGAAAAAAAAGTATCGTATTTACAACTTGATGAAATAACGAGCAAAGTAGCTAATTTTTTAATGGACAGATATGATGAGACAAAAAATGTTTTTATTATGATGGAAAGAGGCCCTAGTCAAATTGAAGCATTAATTGGAGTTGTAAAATCAGGAGGAATTTTTATAACAATAGATCCTAATGTTCCAGATAATAGGATTATAGCAATGCTTCAAGAAGTTCAATCAAACTTTATTATAACGACTTCAACTTTAGTAAATAGACTTAATAAAATTATCGAAGAAATAGGAATGAAAATGAATGTTCTACTTATGGAATCCAATAGTGGCACAGATAGTTTTGCGATTAGTAATTTAAACATATTCTCTATAAGTAACATAAATAATGACAATAAAAAATATGAATATATTTCAAATAAACATTGCTATATATATTTTACATCAGGCTCAACTGGAAAGCCTAAAGGAGTTCTAGGAAGGCATAGGAGTTTGATGCAATTTATAGAATGGGAAATAAAGGAGTTTTGTGTAAACAGTGATTTTAGAGTAAGTCAATTAACATCACCATCTTTTGATCCTTTTTTAAGAGATATATTTGTTCCATTATGTGCAGGTGGCACACTCTGTATACCCGACAATCAAGAAATTATTTTAAACCCAATTAAGCTAATAGATTGGATTGAGAAAAATCATATTACATTAATGCATACGGTTCCATCGGTGTTTAAAGAGATTTCAAATGAGATTCAGAATGCTGAAAAGTTTAGTTGCTTAAAATATATACTTTTAGCAGGAGAGATTTTAAGGGGTAATGATATTAAAAAATTTATAGATATATTTGGCTCAAAAATACAATTAGTAAATCTATATGGTCCTACAGAAACTACACTGGCAAAGTTATTTTATAGAATAAATGAGAGTGATAGGGATAAGGCAATTATTCCTGTTGGTAAACCAATCGATTTTACAAATGTATTAATTTTAGATGAAAAATTAGATAAGTGTGCAACAGGTATTATTGGAGAAATATATATTCGTAC
>DAMAVY010000415.1:0-3211 GCA_032077725.1 Clostridium sp.
TAGGTACAATTTTACTGATTGTAACAACCAGATTAATACCTGTAGCTTCTTTTACGCCTCTTAATACTAAATAATTCATAAGCCAAATAACTAATGATGCACATATGATAGACACTAGGTTATTTCCTGTTCCAAATACAGGAATAAAGTAAGCTATAGCTGAAAATAGTAGTGTGGCATAAGATACATTTGCAAGAAGTGCGCTTATCCAATATCCCCAAGCAGAGTTAAAACCTACGTAATCTCCCCAGCCTTCATTTGCATAGCTATATATTCCCCCTGTTAATTGTGGTTTAGTTCTATTAAGTCCAAAGAAACACATGGTTAAAGCTAGCATTCCAATACCGCAAATTATCCATCCTACAATTACAGCTCCAGTATTAGCCCCATTAGCTGCCATATCTCCAGCTAAACTAAATACTCCGCCTCCAATAGTAGCACCTATTGCCACTGCTGCAAGCCTAGAATAACCTAATCCTCCTGATTTTCCATCTGATTTAGTGTTATTTACCATATAAAATTCACCCCCGTATTTAATAACTAAAATCTAAGTGATAGACAACTTAATCCTCCATCAATCTTTCTATATTCTGAAGTATCAACTTCAATAACCTTATATCCTGCACTTTCTATTGCACTTTTAGTCTTTGGATATCCTTCTGGAACTATAACTACATTATTTACCCAAATACAATTAGCTGAATAACTTTCATTTTCATCAATTATAATCCTATTAAAATCTTTAAATATTGGACTTGTTATAAACTCTCCAGCTACAAGCAAGTTATTGTTTTCTATATATGATAAGCCAGTTTTAAGATGTAGTACTTCTTTTAATGGTACAATAGATCCGTTTAACCCATACTTCTGAAGAATTGAAATCATTTGTTTTGCACCTTCTTCATTGGTTCTTGCAGATAGTCCAATATAAAAATGATCCCCAATCATCATAATATCACCTGCTTCAACAGTACCAGGTTCCTTAATATACTCGATATTTTCAAAAAATTTTTCTAATGCCTCTTGCATATCCTTTTGTAGTATTTCATTTCTTCTACTTAGTGCTCCAGGACGCGTAACTATTGCGCACTTTCTTGTACATAGTGCCACATCCTCTACAAAGCAGGAATCTGGGAATTCTTCATTTGCCTCAAGGACTGTTACCTCTACTCCACACTTCTTTAAAGTTTCAATATATTTATAGTGTTGTTTTAATGCCAGATCATAATTGGGTTTACCTAGATCAGCTGTAGTTATTCCTTCAACTAATGCTCTACATGGTGTTCTTACAATTACATTATTAAACATTTCACTCCCCCTCATATTCTTGATTCTTCTATAAAAATATGATTTATTTATTTGAAATATTCATGATTCAGTTTAAACATATATATTTTCATGTTTTTCAATATGTGTATAAAACATTATGGTATTTAAATATTACTAAACATATTTAATATAGAGGATTAATCTTCCAATCTAAGCTTTCAAAATACCGCAACCCGCATAAATACAACAACTATTTAACATTTTAAAATGTTAACTTTTTAAAATGTTAAATAGTTAAAAAGTAGTGTAGTGTATTCTTATGTACTAAAATAAAAAAAGCTGTATAGATTTATAGCTTACACTCTAAATCTATACAGCTTCACATTATATATAATATTACTGAAGACCTCTATACTGATACTTTTCAACTACTTTATCCACATATATTTTTATTACTCCCATGACAGGTACTGATAAAATCATTCCAACGATTCCAAATAATCCGCCTCCAATTGTTACAGCCAAAAGTGTTAACAATGGAGTTAATCCTAACTGTCCCCCTACAAATTTAGGTTCTATAAAGTTTCCTTCAATTTGTTGAAGTATTATTAAAAATACCAACGACCACATAGCTACTGATGGTGCGTAGAAAATATTTATTAGAAATACAGGCACCATCCCTATAAAAGGCCCGAAGAAAGGAATCATATTTGTTATTCCACATATTATACCTAGAAGTAACGCATATTTTGACCCAATTAATGATATACCTATAAAACTCACTAACCCTACAAAAAAGGAATCTATAAGTTTTGCAACAATATAAGTTCCCACGCTAGAATTAAATGTCCTACATACATCAAAAACCAGATCAGCCTTCTCTCTCTTTAGCAATATGAATATAACCTTTTTTACAAAGCATATAATATTCTCTTTATCACTAATCATATACACAGATATTATAATTCCAAACACTATATTTAGAATTAATGTAGTAATGGACACTGTTGTACTTAATACACAATCTAATGCAATTTTTGCAAAATCACTTAGATGTGGAATTATTGATAGTAGGCTATCTTGTATCTTAACAATTGCGCTGCTATCTATGCTACTTGCTACACCAGAAATTTGAGTTGTAACATCCAAAACCCACATTTCTACATCCTGTGAATATTGGGGAATTTGGTTGATAATTTCCACTATACTACTTGTAATAGATGGGACTATCATAATAATAAATATTATAGCAGCTGACAACGTAACCCCATAGATTATGAGTATAGTAATCCATCTTCTAATCTTAAGTTTCTTTTCCATTAAATCTACCAATGGGGATAGTATATATGCTAAAATCATTCCTATGATAAATGGTGTTAGTAAAGATAATATATTGGTAATTATTCCTAGAAAAAAACTGTAATTATCTATAAACTTTATTAGAATATAAGAAATTACAAATGTAACAACTAATCCACCATGAAATTTTACATTTTTCAATTAATCACAACCTTATTTGTTTAATTAGAATTCATTTAATTAGAACTTATGATATCATAAATATCCTTTATATTTCAATGGTTTGCCTCATTTATTTTAAAATATATATATAAAAAATAAAATTTTTATAACAATACAAAAATACCTCCTCATTAGATAAACAAATCTAAAATAAGGAGGTATATGTATACCAATACTATTTGGGTATAAAACAAATACATTTATTACAACATACAGTCTTTTACCAAATAATAAAATAATAAATTCTAGCTTAACTTATTCAATTACTTGTATATCCATGGTTAACTAAGTCTAGCCTTCCCATCCTTCTGGGAATTCAGCATTGTGCCAAACGTTTTGAACATCCTCATCGTCGTCAAGAACATCTAACATCTTTTGGAACTTAGTTGCAACTTCTTCATTGATTTCAGTATATAGATCT
>DAMAVY010000416.1:0-3211 GCA_032077725.1 Clostridium sp.
AGGACAGTCAACAACACGTAAACTCTAATAATGGTTAAGAATTCTCATAAGAGATTTTATGTTAAATGCATGATCAAAAGACTTAATTCATAAGTCTTTTGAAAGCACTTTATTATATTAATTTTATTCTAAATAATTTTTGTACTGGTTAAATTAAAGCTTTACTTTTTAAGATAGAAAAGCTATCTCCATGTGTGCTTAACAGCTCTATAAAAGCTGGAATAGTAGAGCTATTCAGTAAATAAGGATTAAATTCATCATTATGATAATGCTTAAAGAAATCAATAACTTCTTTATGAATCATGGCATATTTCATATGCCATGCAGAAAATAAATATTTTTCGATATTTTCGAAAGATAAAACTTCACAATTTTTATGACGTGGATCTTTTAAAATTTTTTCATAAAATAGATATTCTACTTTATCTTTCTGACCTTCTACGCATTGAATAAAGTAATCGTTTCCATAATAAAGAACACCATAAATTTCATTTAGGCTATTAAAAGCTACGGCTTCTGTCAAAATATCATATAGATCATTTACCGGATTAATATTACTTTTGATCTTACTTACATATAGTAGTCTAAAGTCATTCATAGCTTTTGCCTTAATGAAAATTTTAAAAATTTTTAATACGATTAGGGTCTGTTGACATTTCAAGTATAGAATTTACCCGATAAAGGTAGCCAAATAAATATACAAGCTAATGAATGAGCCAAAGCGTACAAAATAGCCTAAATTTTATCCACAAAAAATGTGGAGAATTTTGGACATTGAGGCATTGATAAAATTTGAAAAAACTCAAAATTGACTATTTTTCAACCAATTTTATTGGCAAGAACTATCAAAAACGCTCATAAAAAAGCCGACTTGTTTCAAAATCGGATTTTTGTGGTTTTTGTGATCAGGGTTAAATTTTTAAGTTATTGATATTTAAATTAATATACAAATGTGCTTCGTATAACGCCCATTATGTTAAATGGAGGTAAATTTTATTTATATTTGTCAATAGAATTGAATGTGTGATCAAGTTAACATTTATTTACATTTTTGAGGTAAAATTATTAAGTATTGATAAAAAAAGAAATCTCATGTGATTTGTTTTTTAACTATTATCCATATTTTTAATAATGAAAATAATTTGATGATGTTCAAAATATTTTCACGCCAAAAGGTGTTTAAAATGAAAAAAATGAACTCAATGTTATTAGTTACTGCTCTAAGCGTGGTAGGAATAACAAATTCTGCATTCGCGGCAGATGGTGTTATTACTATAAATGGTAAAGTAATTAATGGTACTTGTACACTTACAGGGTCTGCTGGTGCTACTGGCACAGCAAACAATGTTGCTGTGCAGCTTGATACTGTCCGTAATACCGCATTTACAGCTGCTAATTCAACTACAGGCACGAAAGACTTTACACTCACCGTAACAGACGGGACTGGTGTAGCTGGTAGTTGTGATGCCCTTACCATTGGTGCCATTAAAAACATTACTTTAAGCGGAACGGCTGGTACTAACTATGATTCAACCAATAAATCATGGTTAATTAACACAGATACTTCTGCACCAACGACTAAAGATGTATTTGTACAAATTCTTAATGTAGATGGTACAACACCAATTGATTTCTCATTAACAAGACAGTTAAGTGCTCCTACTGCGGGTGCTTACGCACTTAAAGCTCGATATATTTCAAACAAGGCAAGTCCAGCCTCTCAAACTGTTAAAACTAGTATTAACTATACTTTAGAATATAACTAAGTTTTTAATTTGGAATAAATAATGTTGCGTACATGCCTTTTATCGCTGGCTATATTTTGTAGTCAATCAATTTTTGCTGGTGTCACAATAGATGGTACGCGCATTATTTTTCCCTCCAATGCCAAAAGTATCAGTGTGCAATTACGCAATGGATTTAGTACACCCGCTTTAGTACAGACTTGGATTGATAACGGAGACATTGATCAAATTCCCAATGCAGATCAGATACCTTTTGTATTAACACCTCCTTTATCTCGTGTTGAACCAAATAAAGGTCAGATTATCCGTATTATTCCAACAGGTTCTCCAAGTTTACCGCAAGACCGCGAATCATTATTCTGGTTCAATATGTTAGATATCCCGCCTGATGATCCGCAATATGTGGGGAAAAATCTTTTAACTTTTAATGTTCGAACACGTATCAAGCTATTCTACCGACCTTCGAATCTTAAAATGTCTGCAAATACAGCGTACGCTTCGATTAAGGCTAAATATAATCAATTAACTAAAGAAATTAATTTAAATAATCCAACGCCTTATTTTATTACGATTACACAAATGGATTTTCAATCTAAATCTGAGCATATGGATTATAGTCAAGCCGTTATGCTTAAACCTTTTTCACAGCAAGTTGTGGATGAACTTACTGTGAATTTTTCTCCTGAAAAGTTTTCTTATCAAATTGTGAATGATCTTGGTGGTAACCAGAATTTTGAAACTAAATTTGATTAAAATTTTTTGCTGAGAATAAAGTGGATGAATAATAAATATCAGTGGGGTTGTTTTTGTATTTTTATGGCACTAATTACAAAAGTGTATGCAGCTTCTAGTGAAGAAGCCTTTACACAAAATTTAGAAAAACTCTCAGCAAAAAATCAAACCCAATTTATGGCTTTTAGTTCAGCCTCTTTATTTGGTAGTAAAAATAAAGATGTAAATTTAGATTTATTCAGTACAGCAAATTATATTGCTGAGGGAAACTATATCGCTGATGTTTTAGTGAATGAGCGTTTACTTGGTGAATTAAATCTTCTTTTCAAGCATTTAGATGATTCAAACAGCGCAGTTCTGTGTGTAGATCCTATTTTACTTACTAAGTTAGATTTGCAAGAAGATTATCTAAGAAAACTTCAGCAAAAAGATTGTTTAACTATCAAAGAAATCTCTCCAGACGCATCTTATGATTTTGATATTTCAACCCAAGCACTAGCAGTATTTATCCCACAAAAATTTGTAAAAGAAAGACCACAAGGGTATATCGACCCTGCACGATTCGATAAAGGAGTTAACTCTGGTTTTTTTGGTTATAGTGCAAATTATAATCATACTGAAACGAGTGATGACCAATATTTAAGTCTGACTGGCGGGTTAAATATTAATGGCTGGTATTACCGACATGCAGGTAATTTTCAGTCAAATAGCCATTCTAGTTTAGGTAACTATCG
>DAMAVY010000417.1:0-3198 GCA_032077725.1 Clostridium sp.
TAAAAAAAATTATTAAAAAAAATAGTATGGTATATGCCAAAAATCAAATGAAAAATATTGGTGTGGAAAATCATAATAAAAATGATCGAAAGGTTTTTAAAAATTTAGTAATAATGATTTTGACAATGCTAGTTTGCACGGTCATATCAATGTTTTTCAATTATATAAAAATGTCCCATTCTAACATTGTAATGATATATTTGCTTGGAATCCTTATATTCTCATTTTTGGCGGAGGGTTACCTTTACAGCTTTTTTGCTTCCATTTGTACGGTACTTCTTTACAACTTTTTTTTCGCTGAACCCTACTATACACTTAAAGTTAATAATCCAGAGTATCTCATTACTTTTCTTGTCATGTTTATTGTTGGGTTTATTACCAGCATGCTCACAATAAGGGTTAAATTAGAAAGACAACTTGTAGAGGATAGAGAAGCATATATTTCGTCATTGTATTATATAGAGAGAAGACTTCTTAACGTTAAAAGTGTACAAGACTTGGCTAAAGTATCAGCGAAAGAAATTTCGAAACAAATAAATGCAAATGTACTTGTGGAATTTTTCAATCCTTCAGGTTCTTTATTTTGTAGAAATATCCAGGGAGAGGAAGTCTTCAATGGAAATATTGATTGTTCTGCTTCATTGGAAACATATCAGTCGGGTAGTCCATGTGGACGTGGTACAACTCTTTTTTCTAGTGCAAAAGCATATTACACACCAGTTTTAAGTCAAAATGGTGTTCTGGGAGTTATAGGAGTGTCACTATGTCAAGATTTGCTCCTTACAAATACTGAGCGGTCCTTTATTAATGTTATTGCCCCACAAATTGCAGTTGTATTGGAGCGAGAAAGAATTTATGAAAAACAGCAACAAGCTCAAATGGAAATCCAAGCGGAGCGTTTACGTGCTGATATGCTGAAATCTGTTTCACATGATCTACGCACTCCACTAGCAATTATAATGGGTTTAGCAAGCACGTCATTAGATAATTATGAAAAATTAGATGATGAAGTCAAAAAAAACTTTTTACAAAGTATTTATGAGGATGCAGATTGGTTGAATGAATTAGTTGAAAATATATTACAGACAACTCGGTTTGAAGATGGAAGAATTAAACTGTGCATTGAGGAAGAAGCAGCGGAAGAAATTATCATCGAGGCAGTTACTCATGTTAAAAAGCATGTACTGAAACATAAGATTTTTGTAAAGATACCAGATGAAATTATTTTTATACGGGTGGATGGAGTATTAATAAGACAAGTTTTAATCAATATTTTAAATAATGCAATTCATTATTCACCTGAGGAAAGTAACATCATAGTTTCATTATATTGTGAAGAAAGTCGTGTAATTTTTGAAGTGAGTGATAACGGACCGGGTATTTCACAAGATGAGTTACCACACATATTTCAAAGCTATTATCATAAAGATGCTAATAATGTTACAAATCATAAAGGTTTTGGATTAGGGCTTCCTTTATGTAAATCCATAATTGAAGCTCATAATGGAGAGATATCCATTAGAAATAATGAGCCACATGGATCAATTGTAAGTTTTTATATCTTAACATAAAAGGAGAGAATTTAATGGAACCACTTATTTTGATTGTTGATGATGAAAAGTCAATACGAAGATTTCTTCAAGTTTCAATTGAAACCCAGGGATATAAATGTATTGATGCAGATAATGGTGCTAGTGCACTTATGCTGGCAATTTCACGCAATCCAGATATACTAATTCTAGATTTGGGATTACCAGATATGGATGGTCTTGAGGTAATTAAAAAGATACGGGCATTGTCAGGAATGCCAATAATAATTATATCCGCTCGTGGTCATGATCGTGAAAAAATTGAAGCACTTGACGCCGGTGCAGATGATTACTTAACAAAGCCCTTTAGTGTTCCAGAATTACTAGCTCGTATTCGAGTGATTTTGCGTCATAAATCTATTGATAATGTCTCTTCAGAAGGAGAGAATTTAACATATAATTTAAAAGATTTAGTTATTGATACAGATAAGCATCGAGTTTGGATAAGTAATGAAGAAATACGGCTTACACCTAATGAATACAAGGTCCTGGTTTTGTTATCTAAAAATCATGGAAAGGTTCTTACACATAGATTTATTACTGAAAATGTTTGGGGAGGGCTTACATCCGATTATACACAGTCCTTACGTGTATGTATGGGTAACCTAAGGAGAAAACTTGGAGAGGATCCATCACAGCCTAAATATATAATAACAGAAATAGGCGTAGGCTACCGATTGTCCGATGAATAATATGAAAATTTGATTATACATGAATTAACTCAACCCCATTAATTATCTACCCTAACGGTAAATTTTAATTATCGTTAGGGTAGATTTTTTTACAAAAAAATTATAGTAACCAAAAGAATACTTACACAAAACTTATATGGAATGGACTATGCTTAAAGTAATAAGGGGGTAATAAAATGAATAAAATTGAAATTGTTTCAAGTGAATTTAACAATTATATTAAGGAAGCAACTAGTGAACTTCACAATAATAACCTTGTGGAATCATATAAAGTGATTTTAAAAGCGTTAAATTCAAATCCCAATGCACCTGAACCACATAATCTTCTTGGAATTTGGTATGAATTAATAGGAAATGATGATTTAGCAAGGAAACACTATAGGGCAGCATATGCATTAGATCCAAGTTACAAACCTTCTAGTACCAATTTAGAACGAGTTTGCACAATGTTTTCATACGAAAAGATTCCATATGATTTTGGAGAAGATGCTTTGTTAGAAATAGAAAAAAATATTCTTAATGAAAAAGGAAATGTAAAAAGATGATTAATAATCTATTATATGCTGATATATTTAAAAATTCCTGTATTAATATAGAAGTTGATGGAACTCATGTTCCAATGAATGCAATAAAGCAGATGAAATTTGAAAGTGTAATAAGTAATTGTATGCAATGGGAGAAAGAAAATCTTCAGTTAATAGAAGTGGAGATTGAAAAGGAATATTGTGTTTGTGGTAAACAAATTATGGATTTAGGTTTTTCTACACAAGTAATTATAGGATGTATAGTAAGAGGAACTAATGCGATTATTCCAAATAGCCGCACTGAAATACGCGAAAAAGACAAGCTTATGATATTTACGAATAAGGTATCTGAAGATATGGTGATTTCAACTATAATTGGGGATCTAAGGTAAC